>DDYQ01000101.1 GCA_002348005.1 Desulfobacteraceae bacterium UBA2230
CTCGATGAAAAGTATGCTCACCGGCCGTTGCTGCTGCAGGACAGCCTGCGATTGCAGGATTATGCGGCCCTCATCGGGGCTCATCTCTTTGAGCAGGTCGCGCATGGCATCACGCGCGCGCGGCTGACACATCCAAAAGTAGAGCAGATCGAGGGCATGGACATACATGCGCTTGGCCAGATCGAGCGCGTCGGCCGGGATCGAAGGCGGAAAATTTTCGGGTGTATGCAGGTATTCCATGGCCTGCGCCTCTGGCAGAATCATCTCCAACTCGGCATACGAATCGAGAATCTGAGTGAATTTGTGACGCAGCGCCCTGCGCCGACGCTCGATATTCTGAAACCGGTCGGCCGTCCCTTCGATGATGCCGGCCACGATATCGGACGCGGTTTTGGAGATAACTGCGGCCCATTTCTGCAGAATCTCGGCAGCCGGCCCGACACCCAGGGCCGTCAACAACACACTCAGACCAGCATTGAACGCCACGGCGATCGGGATACTCGCCGCGCTGCGGAACAAATTGCCCACCACCGCCCCCTTCGGCAGTCCCCGGAAAATATTGTGGCTGCAGAGATAGATCGCGTTGGTCAGGGCCATGAGCGTGTACAGCCAGATGGGGTGGGTCGCGGTGGTGATGTTGAAGCCGCGGTCCAGAACGACCGTTTTGGTGACATAATCCAGCAGAGGCACCGAAAACCCGGTGTAGAGCAGGGAGTCCGTGAGCCGCTCCCAGCTGATCAGGTCGTTCCAGCGCAGCAGCGGGGAGCGCCGCAAACCGCCGCCGCCCAGGACCGACTGCAGGATGTTGCGCAGGCCGGTGATGCCGAACCAGATGAACGCCCCGCCATACGCCAGCAGCCACCAGTCTTTGGTCAGCGCGAAGGTGGCAAAGGCCGGAATGAAACCGAGCAGTACTTTCGAAATATTGATGAACAGGTTGTTCAGGTAGGCGCCCCGCCTGCGTTTGACGGGTTCGGGTTCCGGATCGCCCTGCAGGGTGAAACCGTTGTGCGCCTGATGCTGGACGCCGCCCAGGGTAACGATATTCCCGACCGGCACAAGAGTGGTTTCGTATTCGAGAAATTCCCAGTGGAATTCCCGCCGCAGGCCCAGTTTCGAGCAGCCGGGCAGGTGCCGCAGCCAGGCGTACAGGCGTGCCGGACCATTCAAACCCGACGGTTTGCGATAGGTGATCTGCGGGGCCACGGTGACGGCCAGCGGCAGGTGCAGCCGGTCGGCGGCGCTGCGGCGGATCTCGCGACGTGACCTCCGGGGCAACGTTTCGACCACTACCAGACCCATGCCGTGGGACCGGGGAGCGCCACCGGTGGAATCGCTGCCGATGCGCGCCTTGAGCCGGGTGCCATGATAGAAGGCCTCGAGCGAAATGATGTCGTGCAAAATGGATTTCAACCGCAGAATGCGATCCCGGTCCGGCGGGTCCTCGGCAGCCAGCCGGGTTATGCATTGTCGGATAATGCGCTTCTGCGCGACCACGTTGCCCTGGTTGATGGCCTGCTGCAGCTCGAGAATACCCGGGACATGGTCGGTAATGCCGGCGGCATAGTCCTTGAGATTGAAGATCTCCAGACGGGTGATGTTGCCTTCACACTCGTAGAGGATCTCCAGAACGTCCTTGACCCGCAGGTTGGTCAAGTTCAGGGTGATGCGGCAGCCGGAGTGCAGACCCATCAGCCGCTCGACGACCTGCCGGGGTGACAGATACAGCAGGGCCGGCACGGATGGATCGTCCTGCGGCACCGAGACATCGGCGATCCCGGGATTGCGTTCCGGCCGCAGGTAGCGGTTGAGCAGCACTTCGGGACTCAGTCGGTTGAGCTGGTCCATACGCTCGACGATTTCACGGCGGTCGACCTCGTCCGCAGCCCCGTACGCCCGGCGCAGGCTCTCGGCCACGCGCGGCAGATCGGCGGCGACCCTGGCGTGGATATACTTGGCCAGGTGCAGCAGCGAGGCCTGGCCCGGGGCCACGTAGGCCATGAAATCGGTTTCGTCCAGGGGGGCGATTTCAATGCTGTATTCGGCATGCAGATCGGCACGGTGCCCCTGGTTGAAAGCACGCAGGATCTTCAGGATGTATCTTTCCTGATACTGGGAAACCTTGCGGCCCTCCTCCATGAGAGCCGTCGTGGCCGGTTCGGCCAGAAAACAGAGAAAGGCCTGATCGTCATGGAACCCGCGGGGCACCCAGATCAACTGGGCGTACTTGCCGCGGAAGCGGGCCGAGAATTCGATGCCGATGCGCAGGGTGATCTCCATGATGGCGGCCGCCTGCATCAGCTCGGTGGCCGACTTGGAGGAGATATGATTGTAGTAGATCACGCGCAGACGACGGATCCCTTTGATCCAGGCATCCATGATCAAATGGGTCGGTGTCTTGCGGCCCTTCGTATTGGCGTCGTGCACATGATCGTCGAAGGCGATCTGGTTCCACGCCTCGGGCATTTCCAGCAGATGATACTTGCGCAGTTCGCGCCGGACGATGCGCGGCTTGCCCGAGGCGGCGGAGCGGAAATCGTGGGCCAGTTCCAGCTGCCGCCGCCGGTCGCCATGGGCGCGGACCAGCTCTTTCATGATCTGCAGCAGCACCCGCGCCGTGTTGCGCGGCATGGGGCCGACGGCCGTGTCGATCACTTCGTCGCGCAGGGCCCGCAGGGCGTCCAGACGGTTCTCGACCCGGCCGGTGGTCAGTGATTTGAGCAGCAGAATGGTGGCGTAGGCGATACGCAACCCGCGCGATTCGGCCATCTCCTTGATGCCTTCGGGATGGAACTGGGCATACAGCTCACCCCGCGGATAGAGCCCCGCCTTGCCGGATCCGATGACGGCATTGACCAGATCGAGCAGCCGGTAATCGCGCCGGTCGAACAGGTAGCGTGGAATGCGCTGCGCCTTGGGCGCATTCGGTCGGGTTGAATCGGTTGTCAGCGCGTTTTCCATCGAATTCCATCGAAGCAAAATTCAGGCCAGCCGAAGGCGACTGAAAACATCCCGCGCCGCGCAGCCTCCCGGCGTCGAGCGACGGGTGCTTCCGGCGGACGATTGACGCCTGTTTTATCACAGTGTTGCAAAAGATGACACCGATTTGGGCGGCATTTTCAGCGGGAGCAACGGCTGAAAACCGGGGATCCTGCGGTGCGCCTGGATCAGAGTGCGGTGGGATGAAACGATAGAAGGCCGCCTGACAGAAATGGGGCGATCAGTCGGAGGGCTTCGGCGTGATCGGCAGGATCGAGCCAGTGGATTTGCGGATCGGCCCGGAACCAGGTGAGTTGGCGCTTGGCGTAGCGCCGGTGGTCGCGTTTCAGGAGACGTTCGGTTTCTTCCCGGTCCGTGCGGCCGGAAAGAAGATCGATCATGTGGCGGTAACCGAGTGACTGCATGGCTTTGAGTTCGGGGGAAAAACCCCGCGAGAGCAATTCACGGACCTCGCTTTCAAGACCTTCGGAGAGCATCTGCTCCACCCGGCGGTCGATG
>DDYQ01000177.1 GCA_002348005.1 Desulfobacteraceae bacterium UBA2230
AATGCTCTTTAACGGATCGATAGTTTTCGTCAATGATACCGACAGATTGAATGATATGCAAGTTCTAATTGGCGCGTAGTGACTGGCGCTTCGAAACGGTCCAACCCCGTCCGAGGGGCTCTAACTGGCGTTTCCACGACGGGTGATCACTCCCGCCTGGAACCCGCCGGTGCCGCGTCGATGTTGACAAACGAGGTGAACTAGGTTAGCAGACTACTTAAAATATTTATTGAATTAAAGTGGTTACCTTGGATGACGTCCAGCGGGACCCCTCATGAAGGTCGAACATCGTGGGCATGTAAAAGGCTGAATCAGGAAAGGTAATGCTTGTGTTCAAACGGGAGATCACCGGGCTGTTCCGAATCGCGGCCAGTTGCCTGACAGCCGCTGCCCTGATTTTTTTTATCTCGTCCCTCTCCGGCGAAGATCTGCTCAAAAACAATGATGAAGTCAAAAAAATCGCATTTTTGATGGACGAAATCAATCACGAACTGAATGGGGCCATCCTCCAGCGCGTATCCCAATTGGGGGAAATCCCCGAAAAAAATCCCTTTCGGAAGTTCTACTGCGTCGAACTGGCCAAGGAAGTTCACGAACTGGCCAACCTCACCGAAAAACAGCGCATGTTATTCGATACCTACAATGTTCGCAATTTTGAAGTGCAGCTCAAACGTTTGATGAACTTTACCGAAAATTCCGACGTCCAGAGTCTGATGGACGAAGTCGAAATCGTTAAACGTGAGCTTAAAAACTCAGCCAACCTGCTGGACAAGAAACGCGATCGGTTCATCCGTCAGCGTACCGCCTATATCATCATGTTCTGCTTGTTTTGGGTGATCCTGTACTTATATTACAGCCGCGGCATTATCCTGAAAAAGTCAGAACATGATTGACGTTTCAATAGGCCCGTATCCGCGATGCTGTTCATTTCGTCGCGCTGTACATTGAATTAAACTGACGCGCTGTGACCGACCGGACTTTCGTTTACTGTCAGGTGAAGACAACTGTCCATATTATTGCCGGCGGATTGGAAACATGCTGAGCGGTTCCCGTCCGACGCCTTGGAGTATTGTAATAACTTACAATGTTAACGGTATGCCATGTATCTTGATCACTATAAGTTAAAATCCAAACCGTTTCAGATCACCGTTGATCCCAAGTTTCTCTGGCTCGGTGAAAAGCACAAAGAAGCTTTGGCCACATTGCGATACGGTATTACCGACAATCGCGGATTTTTGCTGCTGACCGGCGAAGTCGGTACAGGGAAAACCATTCTGATTAATCGACTGGTGAGCACACTCAATGTCGACACCGTGGTGGCGACTCTGCCGGATCCCGATCTGGAAAGCATGGACTTTTACAACCTGCTGGCCGATGGTCTGAAAATGAACCGGACCTTCGACAGCAAGGCTGCTTTTCTGATAGCACTGCGGAATTTTCTTCATCAAAGTTATGCCAATAACAAGACTGTATTGCTGATCATCGACGAAAGCCAGCGGCTTAATCATCGCCTGATGGAAGATATTCGAGTGCTTTCGAATATCGAACTTCAGGACCGCAAATTGATCAATATCTTCTTCGTGGGGCAGCAGGAATTCAATACTATTCTGAATACACCTCAAAACCGTGCGCTGGCCCAGCGGATTACTGTCCGGTATCACATCGAAGCGCTGGACCTTAAAGAAACGGGACAATACATCGCGCACCGGTTGAAAGTGGCCGGCACTAGCGAGCAACTTTTCGACGGCGGGGCCGTTTCGGAAATACACAAATTTTCCGGAGGAATACCCCGTTTGATCAATATACTTTGCGACCATGCTCTGCTGACCGGCTACGCTCGAGGCCTGCGGAAAATCGATGCTAAAACCATCCTGGAATGCGCCCAGGAACTGCGCATCCCCAGCCGCACCGGAATCAAGCCGCGCGGCGAAATAGCCGGAACATTCATCAAAGAAGCATCGAACGAGATTCGTCCGGCGGCGCAGAAATCTCAGCCGGCCCCCCCGAAAAAGGTAAAACGCACCGGGTCGAAATTCGTCTACGCCGCATTGATACTGCTGGTCGGTGCGGTTGCCGCACTGGCAGTGAACCACTTTGCAGGTGCCAAATGGCAGCCATGGGGGGACGAAGAACTCACGCCTCAAAAATACAAGACGACGCTTGAAAAGGAGAAGGAATTGCTTGAGCAACGTCTAAAGGGAGATGATCCGACTCTGAAGGCCGGCACGATCGATCCGATTGCTCCGGTGCCGTCGCCGCTCGATAAATCGGCGGTTCAGCCCGATACAAATGAAGATAAAGCCAAACCGGAGAATGGCGATGCGAATTCAGCAGTCGGGGGAAAACTTGCGATGCGCAGCGATAAACCTGAAAGCAAAAACGCTGGAATTCGCCCCCTGCCGTTGATCAAGGAAAAGAACACAATCCATTTCTTGAACAATTCGAATGACATCGACGAACAATCCTATCCGATTCTGGAGCGTATCGCAGCGCATTTAGTGGAAAACCCTTCCGAAATCATCAACATCCGCGGCTATACCGATTCAAGCGGGTCCGCGAGTTACAACGAAAGTGTGTCGCGTTTTCGGGCCAACACCGTTAAGTCGTATTTGATCGGCAAGGGCGTTGCTCCCGATAATATCAAAATCTTCGCCATGGGGGGCGCCAATCCGATTGGCTCCAATGACACGATCGAGGGACGTAAACTTAATCGGCGGGTCGAAATTGAACTTCCCAGAACCAAGTGAGGCACTGGCTTGCGCTGTGAACTCCTGAACGGACTCCCTGGGCGGAATGAATCTCTTGGGATCGGATGGATCGTGTTGTGGTTGCTCATCGGAGGATGGAGTGGGCCTTCGGCATGGGCCGATACGATTATTTTAAAGGACGGCACCTCCGAAGAAGCGGAGCGGGTTTGGGAAACGGAAAAATTCGTGCATTTCATCCTGCCCGGCACCCAGACCGTCGAGATCCGTTATAACAAAGCTATTGTGGAGCGCATTATCACCCAGAATCAGGTTGAGCAGGTTCAAACCCAATCTTCAAATATCAACCCAACAGCGGTTGCACTGCCTTCTGATCGGCAGGAAGCACTTCCGGCCCGCTCTGCCTCGGCATCTCATTCCGAAAGGATTCCTGAACCTGCTGATTCTCTGTTTATCGCGGAGGTAAAAGGAATCAGCTTTTATGCCCCCCAAAGAGCCGAACGGTATTGGGCCGGACCGGATTCAAGGCATCATGACCTGCAATCCGCCCTGGACGCCCTTGCCGACCGATATGGTCGTTCGATCGAATGGATTTGCGCGCATATGGGCGAAGAAAACGAACTGGGGAATATTCATGCGCGGCTGGTGGCCCGGTACCAAGCCGAAAAGCGGATTCAAGTCGTTCCAGGCACAGCGACAAGAGCGCCAGGCGTTGGTGATCCTCGATCTTCCCTCCCCGGGGCTTCGAACGGATCGCCGGGATCAGCGAAACTTTCCGCGGCAGCGGCGCATGAGCTGGGAGGACTGAAATTTTATGAACCCCGCAGCGCTCAGAAGTATCGTACGGACAGCCAGTCACAGTTCACCACCCTGGACGAGGCGTTGGATGCTTTGGCGGTCCACTACGGTTTCACGGCGCAATGGATCGCAGAGCATATGGGGGAAACAAACGATCTGTATCAAATTCACCAGAATATCCGCAGGGAATTGTCAATTCCTTGATCTTTGAACGACCGTTTTCATGCTGTTTGAGCCGCCTTGCCGCGCGTGCGGGTCTGGCGATTCGATGCCGGTTTATAAAAAACAGTTCGCGGCCGCAAAGATGGAAACCATGAATGTCGAATGGTCCTCCGCCGGAGGTCCTATCGTACACCTCATCCGCCGCTGGGGCGGCATGTCGGGGCGGAAAAACCACCCTTTCCGCGGGCAATACCCTGCGGGCGCACACTCCCTGAAGACATCAAGCGCCGTACTTCACGGCCGCAGCAGGAAGGGCAACTAGGATCTGTGTCTCGTTCCGTCAGCTGCAAATACTCAAAATCGCACTGGCATTTATCACAACGGTATTCGTAAATAGGCATATCAGCACCTCTTGAATTTTCGAACCATCCTAATGCAGAAGAATTCGGCGTCAAGTGCAATCAGGCTACATGCCGCCTCCCTTGTGCGCCAGCCACATTGCCAGCATCAGACAGATCAGCGCCGCCGTGATTGCGATTATCGGTAGTTTTAGGGCCTTTCGGGTATTCAGCCGCCTCAGGCGTTCGGAATTGGTTTTGAGTTTTTGGAGCTCCTGCAGATCATCGGTTTCGACGCAGATGCTGCTCGAGACCCGAATACTGCCTGCACGGCCGCCCGGACCCGGCATGATAGTGAAGTCGTCACTTGAGATCAATCGATAAAATGGATCGGCAAGATGCCACACGTGCAGGTAGGTGCCGTCGAATTGAATCAAGACCGGTAAAACTTTCCTGTTATCAGCCTGGTAGTACGATCCTTTGAACTCGATCATGATCAAACTCTGACTCCATATGTGATTCAAAGCGTTCCGGAACATTGACGCCCTGTTGAATATGCAAAATGCAAGCCGTGAGATTAAGATCGCAATTTATGAAATGATTGAAGCGGATAGCTAACTGAAGGGATGGAGGGAGCTTTCACGTGTCATAGATTGTCACTGGAAGGGCCCTTTTTGGAAAGAACCCTGAGTGCCTGGGATGGCGGTCAGTGCAACCGTTAGAGCGTCCAGCGGACGACGGCGGCCCCCCAGGTGAGACCGGCGCCGAAACTGACCATCAGGATATGGTCGCCTCTGGCGATTCGTCCGCTGCGAGAGGCTTCATCCAGCGCGATGGGTATCGTTGCGGCGGATGTATTGCCATACTTCTGGAGATTGGTGAATACTTTCTCCATGGGAATGCGCAACTTCTCAGCTACCGCCTGAATAATTCGCATATTCGCCTGGTGGGGAATCACCAGGTTGATATCTTCGCGTTCCAGATGGTTGATCTGCAGTGCCTTCTCCGCGATATTGACCATTGAACTGACGGCTTGTTTGAACAGTCGGTTGCCTTCCATTTTGAGGTAATAGGGCTTGACATTCAGATCGGAAAGGATCTCGGGAATAGCGGGATTACCGTTTTCGCTGTACAGCAGATCCCACAACCGCCCATCCGATCGGATGTGGGTAGATAAAAGTCCGCTTTCTTCATCACTTCGTCTCAGGATAACGGCACCGGCGCCGTCGCCCAACAGCACGCAGGTTCCACGGTCCTGCCAATTGACAATGGATGAAAGTCGTTCTGCCCCAATCACCAGAACCGTTTGCGAAGTCTGCGCTTTAATGTGGTTGTTGCCCAGATCGAGCCCGTAAAGGAATCCGGAGCATCCGGCCGACACGTCATAGGCCGAAGCATTGTAGGCGCCGATTTCTTTTTGTACCAGGCAAGCCGCCGAGGGCACATGACGGTCAGCGGTCACGGTGGCGATGATGATCGTGTCCAGGTCATCGGCCGTCAGTCCGGCCATCTGCAGCGCCGCACGAGCGGCCCGGGTGGCGAGTGCGGTGGTGCTTTCCTGTTCAATCGGCCGGGCGATGCGGCGCTCTTTGATGCCGGTTCGGCGCGTGATCCATTCGTCCGAAGTGTCTAGAAATGTTTCCAGATCTTTGTTGTTCAATATTCGTTCAGGTAGGGCGGATCCTGTGCCGATGAGTTGCGCAGACGTCATGAAGAGGAATTCTCCAGCTTAAACCGTGGTCGCCGCGAGCGGGATTATCACCCACTACATTTCAAAAACAAAGCTCACCCTATAACCACAATAATGGGCGAGTGTCAAAGCAAACCCGGCGCTTGCGGGATTTTGCATCATTTCCACCGAAGGCTGAGTCTACAGGATGGATTCCGCCTGAAAGCATGCCGATTCAATTTCGCTGCCGGATTTCGAGTGTCGTTCCACTGCGCGTCAGGGCATTGGCGGCATTGAACCGCAAGCCTGCAGCGGTTTCGCTGCAGGGTGGTCACAGGAGACAGGCACATGCGGGTGGTGGGCGGATTACACCCTCATTGGAGATATTCCAGTAAAATGTGCAGCATGCGCCGCAGTGGTTCGGCCGCTCCCCAGAGCAATTGATCACCCACCGAAAAGGCGGTCATGTAGTGCGGACCCAAATTAAGTTTGCGGATACGGCCCACCGGGACGCTCAAAGTGCCTGAAACTACGGCGGGGTTCAATTCGCGCAGGGTCGCTTCTTTCTCATTGGGAACAATTTTGACCCATGGATTATGCGCGGCCAGAAGTTGTATGACTTTTTCAACCGAGATGTCCTGGCGCAGTTTGATGGTGAAGGCCTGGCTATGACAGCGCATCGCACCGACGCGGACGCACTGGCCGTCGATCGGAACAAGCTGATCGCTGCGCCCAAGAATCTTATTGGTTTCGGCAAACCCTTTCCACTCTTCGCGTGTCTGCCCATTGGGCATGGCGCGGTCGATCCATGGAATCAGGCTGCCGGCCAGTGGAGCGCCGAAATTGACGGTGGGATGCTCATTCCTGCGCAGGCACTCCGTCACCCGGCGATCCAGATCCAATATTGCGGCGCCCGGGTCCAGGAACTCCGATGCATCATCGCCGATGGTTTTCATCTGCAGCACCAGTTCGCGCATGTTTTTAGCCCCGGCGCCGGAAGCCGCCTGATACGTCATCGACGTCATCCATTCGACAAGATCCCGGGCAAACAGCCCGCCAAGCGCCATGAGCATCAGCGACACCGTGCAGTTGCCACCGATAAAATCTTTGACTCCTCTGGATAGTGCCGATTCGATGACCGCGCGGTTGACCGGGTCCAGGATGATGATGCTGTGATCGGCCATGCGCAGCGTCGAAGCGGCATCGATCCAGTACCCTTTCCATCCCGACTTGCGCAGTTGGGGATAGCATTGCTGGGTGTAGTCACCGCCCTGGCAGGAGAGGATTACGTCCATTTGAGACAGGCGGCGATAGTCGAACGCGTCTTCGACCGGCGGGATGTCGCGCCCGATCCAGGGACCTTTTGTGCCGGCCTGGGACGTGGAGAAAAAAAGAAAATCGAAGTATTGAAAATCGTTTTCGGTCCGCATCCTCTCCATACAGACCGATCCGACCATGCCGCGCCACCCGACGAATCCAACTTTCAACATTTGCCGCTCCTTCTGAATCGTTCATCAGAGCCAAAATCCTTAGGGTGGCCTATGTGAATTGTCAAGCCTTTATAAACAGGGCCTTATAAAATGTTATCGGCGCTGCTAAACAGATCGAGACAGCCGGTCGGACTTGAGTCGGTCTTCGTTTTCGGATAATGATCCCGCAATCAAAAGCAGAATGTGAGCCGCACGACTGTGGCGCCGTCCCGCATGCACCGGGCGTACGAACATTGCCCTGGTCGCTGCAGCAGCAGGAGCCGGGGCGAAGTTTTAAACAGCCCCCTAGAAATCATGCCGCAAAGGAGAGTTCCCGCATGGCTGCTATCGAAAAGGAGATCGTCATCTCCAAAGAAGACGCTGTTTTCTGGATGGATGCTCGGGGACGCTGGTGGAATCGCCATGGACGATTCGAACACGCAAAGATAATAGCGTATTTTAATCGGGCCATAAGACACGACGCGCAGGGTTATTTCGTCGAACAGACCAGCGGACCGATCCGCGAAAAAGTATATTTTCGGCATGCCGATACCCCTCTGTTCGTGGTCGATACCGTGGCAGGCGACCCGCCGGACCTGGTGATGAACACTGGAGAACGGCTTGCCTTGAGCCCGACGGATCTCTTTATTGCGCACGATCATCTTTACCAACGAAGGGGTGATGAGCGGATCAAATTCAGCGAGCGAGTTCTGCTCAGGCTGGCCGATTTGATCGAGTACCGTGACCGGGGTTACGTGATCCGGACCGCAGGCGGCTGGGAGCCCATCACCGTGAAGGCGGAAGAGACTCCGCCGGAGCCTGCCGGGTCATGAACGCATGATGTTGTCAAGCTTCGAGGACGCAGGGTGGGGGGGATCCTTTGCAGTAGATGCATGCTGAGCCGGAAGCCATGCAGGACGTCCGGATTTCGAGAATGCTCGAGATAAAGGTAACCGCTCGGGCATCGGCAGGCAGCAGGCCGGGGGGGATGTATCGGTGGTTTGATTTGGCAAGACGGTGTTGTTTTGACAAGCAAAGGGCCCGGAATTATGATCCGGAACCGATGCCGTGCTCACCTTGGTCACCATGTTCCGCAGGCACCCCACGGCCGAGCGCTTCAACGGTTTAATACCGATTCGGCGCGCTTGTAACGGCTCTCGAATCACTCTTGCAAAAGCCGTCCGATCTTGTATGTTGAACGCTTTCAGTGCGCAAGCATCGGAATATATTCGTAACCGAATGAAGCATTTATAAGCGGAGAAGGGATGCGTCAACCCGTGGTCCGCAAGGTCGGGGTAGCATGGGCGGTACAGTCAGCGAACCCTTTTTGATTCGCAAGATTCTCTCGGGCGGCCAGAGTGGTGTCGAAGCGGGCGCTATGGATCTGGCACTCAAGATGGGATTGGAGTGTGGCGGTTGGATGCCCAGAGGATATCGCTTCACCGGTGAACCACCGCCCGTTGACTACCGACTTAAAGAAACCGCAAGCAGCGACTTCAAGGAAGCAGTGGAATGCAATGCCCGCGATTCGAATGGCACCTTGTTGCTGACGCGCGGTAAAAAGAGTGCGCGAACTAAATACGCCATCCAGATGGCCCTGAAACACCAGAAACAGCTGCTGCATCTCGATCTGGCGGAATATCCGATTTTTGAAGCCGGATCGATGATCAGCACCTGGATCTCGATGCAATTCATCAAGGTTGTCTATGTGACCGGTTCGAGCCAGGACGAGGACGAGGATATCTACCGGATGACCCAGAAAGCATTGGAAACCGCGCTCTATCTTGGTTTTGTGAAATCAGGAGCGCATTCTCTGTCAGCCGGGAGGCAGCTTGAGGTTTCGCCCAAGCGCATCTCCGAATACCCGCAGACCGTGGCGGACGCGGTCGAACAGCTCAAAAGCGCTTTGCCGCTGAAGGACCGGGCGTTGATGGCCAATATGCGACCTCACGAACTGGAAAATCTGCATTCGGGGTTGGGCGAATATGTCAAACAGAATTTCGGACTTTATGCCGGCAACTCCAAATTACTGCAAGCCTGCGCGCAGACCGGGAAGATAATACGACCCTTGCCGGATGAAGCCGCGGCGGTTATATTGAGGGCACTCTGGAAAAACCTGCAGGCCACCCATAAGTTACGGGTGATCAAGTAAGATGAAGTCGACTCCTCCTCCGGCTCCGTTCAATCTACTTTCACTTCAGAAGGATCTACAATGGCTGATTTTGTGCCCTTCAGGGGTATCCGGTACAATCCGCAGCTGATCAGGGAAATGGCGGCCGTGGTCGCGCCGCCGTATGATGTGATCGCTCCAGGCGAACAGGAGCGGTATTACGCTCGGCATCCTCACAACGTTATTCGCCTGATCCTCGGCCGAAGCGAAGCCGGGGATGACGATAAGACGAATTCCCACACCCGGGCGGCTGCCCATCTCGAACAATGGCTTCAGAGNNAACCCCAAACCGCCTTTTACCTGACCGCCGTGACTTTTGAGCACGAAGGCCGGAAAATCACCCGGTTCGGAATCATCGGGCGGGTGGGTCTGAGACCGTTCGAAGATGGCGTAATTTTGCCGCATGAGCGGACTTTCTCCAGGGTCAAGACCGAACAATTGCGCTTGATGCAAGCCTGTCGCGCAAATTTGAGCCCCATCTTCGGGTTGTATGCCGACAGCCGGGGGCTTTTCTCCGAATTTACCAAAATCGCGAACACCCAAAAACCGGTGATGGCCTTTACAGACGAGCAGCAGTTGCAGCACGCTGTCTGGTTACTATCCGGTCCGCAGCACACCACCTTGCTGAGCGAGGCCATGAGGGGGCAGCGCATTTATATCGCGGATGGCCATCACCGCTACGAAACCGCCCTGAATTATCGTAATTGGCTGTCACAGCAAGGCCCGGGGCTGCCTGCAAACCATCCGGCGAATTTCGTTTTAATCAGCCTGAGCAGCATTGAGGATCCGGGTATGATCATCCTGCCCGCCCATCGGCTGCTCAGAGATGTCCCTGGCGAGCGCATACAGGCGTTCATTTCCAAATCCCATGCTTTTTTTGACGTTACCCTTTTTTCAACCCGGAACGGAGCGCAGGAGGCCCTTG
>DDYQ01000165.1 GCA_002348005.1 Desulfobacteraceae bacterium UBA2230
GGTTATGAAAAGCAAATCAAACAGCGTCTCGAACAGTGGCGCCGTCATTTAGCCAGATCAATGCCCCCCGAACCACCCGCCGGCTGAGGTCCAGGAGGCCGCACGTCCGCCATCGCCGCCCAATGATTCTATCATAACTGGCAAGACGGCGAATCGGACATACTTTTTGATCCATTGGAGACCGGCCGACTCAAGCGTGCCGGCCCTTCTCCAATCCTATCCCGTGAATTGCCGCGTGGGTGTCCGACAGCAGGAGGGAACAATGTCTCAGTTAATTGCATGCAAGAGCAAGGACGGTCTAGTTCTGGCCGCCGACGGCAAAGCCGTGGATGTGGATGACAATGGCAATTTGATCGAACTCAAAGTCGACCGTTTGCATGAACTTTCCGAACACAGCGCCATCCTGAATGGGGGTGCCGCTTCCGGAGAATCGATGTGTCTTGCGCTGCGGCGCTTTCTTTACCAGGAGAATCTGGTTGACGTGGATGACATCTACCAGGCCGCCTTGCCGTTTCTGGCAACGGAATACGAACGCTTTATGCGTAAAAACTGCGAGATCCGGCCCATCGATCCCATCCATCAGGTGGCATTCATCCTGGGCGGGTATACCCCAAAGGACCCCCAGAGTCCCTTTCACCTGTACCTGGTGTGGAATAAGCGCAAACTGCCGCTGCTGGACTGCGACGAAATCGGATCTGCGTTCGCCGTTCCGCGCATGATCAAACTGGAACACCGCCTCCATCAACTGGCGACGCAGAATGTCGATCTGGATGCGATGATGAGCGAGGTGCGGCGTGCGCTGGAACGACAGGCCGAGATCGATGAAGAGATCTCCGAGCCGCTCTCTTTTGCCTATATCACCCGCAAAGGCTTTCACCGGCTGTGACGGGCTGACCCGGCACGTACCGCCCATCTGCAGTCGCTTCCGGATTGTGACGACGCGCTGAGTCTAAGTGATGTCCATAATCTGCACCTCAACCGGGCGGATCGATTCGCCGCGCTGAACTTTGAGCGAAATGGTCCCGCCGATCTCAAAGTCCTGCAATATCCGCGCGAAATCGGCGATATCCTTGACCTCGTGTCCATCGGCGGCGACGATGATATCGCCCAGGGTGCGATTCTGGTAATCAATTCCGATCAAACCGGCCATTTCGGCGCTCGATCCCGGCAACACGCGGGCGATGATCACGCCGGCGACATCCAGACTGGCAGCGGTGGCCTCATCCACGGCGATGATTCCGATGCCCGGCCGGGGCAGGCGACCTTTGGAAATCAGTTGCGGCACCACCTTGTTGATTACATCCACCGGTACCGCAAAGCCGATGCCGGCCGACGTGCCGGTTTCGGAGATAATCGCTGTATTGACGCCGATCAGTCTTCCGGCCGAGTCGAGCAGCGGTCCTCCCGAATTGCCCGGGTTGATGGCCGCATCGGTTTGAATCACGCCGACGATTTCCCTGCCGGCGGCGGTGGGCAAAGTACGGTCGAGTGCGCTGATGATACCGGTGGTCAGCGTTCGCGAAAGCCCGAATGGATTGCCGATCGCAAAAACCGCCTGACCCACCTGGAGGTGCTCCGAAGTTCCCATCGGGATGGGGGCAATCTTGTCGGAAGCGGAGCGCAGCCGCACTACCGCCAGGTCATAGTCGGGCGTACCGCCCACAAAGGCCGCATCGAGCGAATCCCCCGAATCCATGCGGACCTGAATCCGCTGGGCTCCCTGGATGACATGAAAGTTGGTCACCACATGGCCCCTATCGTCCCAGAAAAAACCGGACCCGGCACCCTGACGCACTTCCTGGACTCCGAAAAATGACGGCACCGCGTTTTCGGTAAAAATATAAACGACCGATGGCGCCGCCATGGTGAAAATCTGGATGGTGGATTTTTCGAATTCGGCCAGGTCGCCGCGCGGTTGAATTTCGCGGGGGTTGCTGTCGATGCGGCGCTCTTGCGGCGTTCGGTCCAGATAGGCCAATGCGGTCATGATGACGATACCCAAGACGGCCCAAAACAGGATTTTTCGGGAACTCATGACGGATTTTCCTTTTTGGAATTGCGCATTCCGGACCGGATAATAACCGATCGCCGGTCCTTACTTCATATCTTTGATCGCCTCATGCAGCAGATAGCTTTTGAAACCGCCGCTGATGTTTTTTACGTCGAAACCATGCTGGGACAAGGTGCGGGCGGCGTAGTAGGAACGTTGGCCGACATAGCAGTAGGTCCAGATTTCGCGTTCTTTTGGCAGTTCGGAGATTCGCCCGCGAATTTCGTCCAGCGGCAGGTTGACCGCCCCTTCCAGATGGTCGCGCTGAAACTCCGAAGGGTCGCGTACATCCAGAATGAGGGCTCCGGTGGCCTCGGCCGCTTCCCAGTGCGCCAGATGCGCATCGCCGCGCAGGACATTGGCTGCGATCATGCCGGCCAGGTTGACGGGGTCCTTGGCCGAGCCGAACTGAGGCGCATAACACAACTCGGCTTCTTCCAGATCGAAGACCGTGGCTCCTTTCTGGATCGCCATGGCGACTACATCGATACGTTTTTCGATGCCGCTTTTGCCCACCGCCTGAGCGCTCACCACGCGGCCGTTCTTTTTTTCAAAGATCAACTTGAAGGTGATCGGGCTGGCTCCGGGATAATAGNNCCGGCGCAGCAGTTTTTCGCTGGGTCCGGTAAAGGCCACCACGCGGTCCACGATGGCCACGACGGAAGTTCCCTGCACACCGCGGAAGGTGCTTGAACGGCCCATGATGGTATCGGCGGCGATGCGGCCCTGACGGTTGGCCGGGCCGGCCAGCGGAATGACGTTTTTCAGGCCGGTGACCGTATCGTGCACTTCAACCGCGTCGCCTACCGCCCAGATATGCGCATCCGAGGTCCGCATGTGAGAATCGACCTGGATGCCGCCGCTCGTACCGATCGACAGGTTGGCCTCCCGGGCCAGGGAGGTTTCGGGGCGCACGCCGATGCACAGGATGACCAGATCGGTCTCGACTGTATCCCCTGAGGTGAGTTTGAGCTGCAGCTGATGGCCGGCACCCGGGTCGATGCGCTCGACACTGGTGTTCAGGAATAGATCGATGCCGTTGCGCAGAAGGGTCTCATGCACTTCGGGCATCATTTCGGGATCGAGAAGCGGCATCACCTGATTCTGCTTTTCGATCAGCGAAACTTTCAGCCCGCGTTTGATCAGGTTTTCAGTAATCTCCATGCCGATGTACCCGCCGCCGATCACGGCCGCCCGGCGGGCCTGGTACTGGTCGATCCAGGCCCGGATCTGACGGCTGTCCGGAATGGTGCGCAAAGAAAAAATGCCCGGCATGTCGATACCGGGTATCGGCGGCTTTATGGGCCGGGCACCGGGCGAGAGCACGAGCGCATCGTAAGATTCATGGTACAGTGTGCCGGTTTCAAGATCGCGCACCTCGATGCGGCGGCCTGCGGGATCGATCCGCAGCACTTCGGAGCGCAATCGAACGTCGATATTGAAGCGCTTCCTGAACAGTTCGGGAGTCGCCACCAGCAGATTTTCTTCCCGTTTGATCACATTGCCCACATAGTAGGGCAATCCGCAGTTGGCGAAAGAGACGTAGGGACCGCGGTCGAACATGGTGATTACGGCCGACTCGGAGAGGCGCCGGGCGCGTGCCGCGCAGGATGCGCCTCCGGCCACGCCGCCGACGATCAGAATACGTAGATGCGAAGCCATAGGGTGAAACCTCTCTGCTGAAGTATAATGCCGGGTCATAGCACCTTCATCCTGTCGGGCCAATACCAAAGCGGGACCGAGGGGCAAACGGGTGCATGCGTTCAGGGGCGATGGTTTTCAACCCCGCTCCCGGCGCAATCCGGGCAGAGGTCGCCTTCCGTTGAAACCCTCGCACCTCAGGGTCAAAACCATCAGATGGATAGGAAGTAGCGGTGAAACCGATCGTCGTGATTCAGTTCGGGATGAAAGGTAGTGGCCATCAGGCGGCCGTATTGCACGAATATGGGATCGGCTTCGCAGGACATCCACACCGTGCTCTGCGCTTCATCCCGCGCTCCCGGCGGAGCACTTTGTGTCTGGGCGTCACGGGATCCGCGCAGGTGGGCTCTGGAGCTCTCGTTGCAGGCGGATGCTCCCCGGGTGGAGGATTCGGAATGTTCGAGGAAGGCATGAACCTGTACGGCGGTGCGGACCCTGACGATACGGGGAGCGCGAATGAAAATGGCGGGGTAGGCGCGTGCTTCGAACAGGGGGATATCCAGCCTGTGCTGCCGACTGGCGATCTGGCGGCCGTAAGCGTTGCGGGTCAGGTCGACAGGCAGCGCGCCGATCGGGCCGGGCCGGCCGTCGATCGCCTCGGCGAGCACAATGGCACCCGCGCAGATCCCCCATAGCGGCAGTCCGTCGGCGATGCGCGCTTTTAAAAGCGCCAGCATGTCGAACTCACGCAGGAATTTGAGCATGACGGTGCTCTCTCCGCCGGGGATGATCAGGCGCGCAACCCGCGCCAGGCCGGCCTTGTCACGCACCACCCGGAACTGTGCGCCGCAACGCGCAAGGTGGGGGATGTGCTCCTGAACGGCCCCTTGCAATCCGAGGATTCCGACCGTCATCAGACCCCGCGTTCGGCCATTTTGACCTCCAGGTTCCTGTCTTCCAGACCGATCATGGCCGTTCCCAGATTTTTAGAGATCTCCGCCAAACGGCGGGGGTCCTCCCAGTGGATGATCGCCTGGACAATGGCGTGGGCCATGCGCGGCGGGTTCTGCGACTTGAAAATGCCCGAACCGACGAAGACGCCGTCCGATCCCAGGGCCATCATCAAGGCCGCATCGGCCGGTGTGGCGATGCCGCCCGCTGCGAAATTGACCACCGGCAGCCGCTTCAGATCGCGGGTCTGTTCCACCAGCGAAAGGGGCACGCGCATCTGTCCGGCCAGTGCGGTCAGCTGGTGTGCGTCCATGCCCCCCAAAGCCGCGATCTCCTCCGTAATGGCGCGCATGTGAATCACGGCGTTGATGATATTGCCGGTACCCGCTTCGCCTTTGGTGCGGATCATNNCGTCGGCCGGCGTGAGCACTTCACTTTCGTCGATGAAATCAACACCCAGGGCTTCCAGGATGCGCGCTTCCATAAAATGGCCGATCCGCACTTTGGCCATCACCGGAATGGTCACGGCCGCCATGATGGCTTCGATCATGGCCGGGTCGCTCATGCGGGCCACCTGGCCGTCTTTGCGGATGTCTGCGGGCACCCGTTCCAGTGCCATTACGGCGCAGGCGCCGGCCTCCTGGGCGATACGGGCCTGTTGGGGTGTGGTGACATCCATGATGACACCGTTTTTAAACATCTCGGCAAATCCCTTGTTCACTATTTCACGTGGCATGATTTCATCCCCTGCAAAGTTGTGTTAGTCTACGCAAGTTCTAAGCGATTTGGACTATTACACTGTTAATAATAGGATAGTACACCTAATTAATTGTATTACACATGTCAAGCATGAATTCTAAAAAGGCGATGTACCGGCGCATCGCAGAGGCGCTGCGGGAGCGGATCGTATCCGGCCGTTACCGGCCCGGTGAAAAGATTCCCGCTATCCGCCACGTTGCCGAGGAGTTCGGATGCAACAAGCTGACCGTCCAGAAGGCTTACGACCTGCTGAAACAGCAGGGATTCATCCAGAATGTCGTCGGCAGCGGCTCCTATGTCAAATATCCGGAAAAGATCAGTGCCCCCGGCGGTTTTTATGATTTCAAAACCAATTATCCTTCTGAAAGCTTTTTCCCCTTTCAGCAGGCTCAGCGGATCATCAACGCCCTCTTTGACAACGAGAAGGAGAGCACCCTGCTGCCGCCCCCGGCCGAAGGCGATCCC
>DDYQ01000103.1 GCA_002348005.1 Desulfobacteraceae bacterium UBA2230
CAGGGCGCGCACCCGGCCTTCGTTGCGCGTGCGCCGCGCTTTGATGCCCTGCCGGATCCAGGCTTCCTCTTGCGCCAGCTTGCGCATGAACTTATTACGCTGAACCTCTTCGGCCGCCAGCGCGGCCTCACGACGTTCCAGAAAGGCCCGGTAATCACACGCCCAACTGGTCAGGCGGCCACGATCCAGTTCGATGATGCGGGTGGCCAATCGTCGCAGAAAAACCCGGTCGTGGGTGACCAGCAGCAGGGTTCCCCGGTATCTGTGAAGATACTCTTCCAGCCAGGTGATGGTGGCGATATCGAGGTGGTTGGTGGGCTCGTCGAGCAGCAATAAGTCCGGATCGCTGGCCAGGGCCCGGGCAAGCAGTGCCCGCCGCCGAAAACCCACGGACAACGTCTCGAAGCGCTGTTCGGCATTCAGTGCCAGGTGGGTAAGAATGGTAGCGATACGGTGTTCCGGGATCGCTACTGCGGCGCCGCCGGCCACCTCGCGCACGCTTCCGGTTAATCCGGGCGGCAGTTCCTGGGTCAGGTCCGCCAGTCTCAAGCCTTTTTGCACCGTAACCTGGCCGCTGTCGGGCACCTGCCGGCCGGCGATCAGCCGCAGGAGCGTGCTTTTGCCCTCGCCGTTGCGGCCGATGAGGGCCACCCGTTCGCCTTTTTCCACCTGCAAGCCAACCTGCTCCAACAGCGGCAGCTCGCCGAAACTCACGCTCACATCCTGCAGACTGACAACGGTCATGAAAGGTCCCGATTCGAAAGGATCACCGGCGGAGGACTAATTATTCTGCGGCTTCCGCATCTGCTCCGGTTTGCGCACCTTGTGGGCGCGCGCGGCGTATTCTCTGGCTTCCGCAATCTCGCCCATCTTTTCATACATGCTGGACAAGGTCTCATACACCGTGATCAGTGGCATTGCGCCGGGGCCGAGCGTCTTTTCCACAATCTTGCGTGCGTTCTGCAGCACCGTTTCGGCTTCCGCGTATCGGCCGACCGAGGCGAGCAGGGTCCCCAGATTATACGATGCCTGCGCGGTGGCCGGATGCTCGGCGCCCATGTTTTTTTCCCAGACGGCCAGGGATTGGCGCAGCAGTGCTTCCGCTTCCTCGATGCGCCCCTGGGCGCGGTGCAGCGCGGCCAGATTCTCCAGGGACTGGGTTACAGCCGGATGCTCCTGGCCGTAATGCTTCTGTCGAATCGCCAGGGCGCGCCGATGCAGCTGTTCGGCGTCGGCGGGCTTGCCCTCGTTGGCCGCCAGCACGGCCAGGTCGTTTAAAGATTGCGCCACGGCCGGATGTTCGGCGCCGAGCGACTTTTCGCGTGCCGCCAGCGCAGCCTCGAACAGGGGCCGGGCATCCTCGAAGTGCCCCTGGTTCAGATAGTGTTCGCCCAGGTTATTGGCCGCCTGGGCCGCGGCCGGGTGCTCTTTGCCGAAAGCCTCCCCGTACAGTTCAAGCGCCTCGCGCATCCGGGATTCGGCTTTCCGGGGCCGTCCGGTGGACTGGTAGAGCAAGACCAGTTTATCGAGGGACTCGGCAATATCCGGATGATTTGCGGGCAAAGTGTTTTTGCGGATCTCCAGCGATTGGTTCAAAAAGGGTTCGGCGGCCTGAAACAGGCCNNGGGCCATATAGATGCCCGCCAGATAGCTCAGTATGGCGGCAAAGGCCGGGTGCTCGGTGCCGATTTTTTCTTCGTAGATTTTCAGCACCCTGCGAAAAAGCGGCTCGGCCTTCTCCAGCTTCTGCTCGGACTGGTAGATCAAGGCCAGGCTGGTGAGCACCGCGCCCAGATCGGGGTGGTCGCTACCATAGGCGTTTTCCAGAATGGTCAAGGCGCGCTGCAGCACCTCGCGGGCCGCTTCGTAACGACCTTGGTTCTGGTAGATATCGGCCTGTGCTCTCAGCAGCGGCGTCAGCTCCGGGTCGGCGGCGGAAAGCGCCGCCGTGCGGATGGCGATCGCGCGCTGGATCAGGGATTCCGCCTCGGCATAGCGTTCCTGGCTCATGCACAGTTCGGCCAGATTGACCAGGCTGTCGGCCAGTTCGGCATGTTGCGGCCCCAGTATTTCTTCATAGATGCCCAGCGATTCCCGGATGGCCGACTCGGCAGCGGCAAAGTTGCCCATTGCGTGATACAGCTCGCCCAGATTATTCAACGTCACGGCCACGTCGACGTGCGCGTTTCCCTTGTCGCGCCGCGCCGCCGCTACGGCCGCCCGGCCAGGCTCCAAAGCCTCCTCGAATCGACCCTTTTGCATATATTGGATTGCTTTTCGGTTCAGTGCTTCCCATTCGATGGTCATCGATCTTTCTCCTCGACTGAAATCCCCGTCATCCCGGCGGTCATCGGCCGAATGACCGGCGACAGTACGCACATATACCCGCCGGTGTCAACTTACCCTTCATTTTCGCAGCGTTGCCGCTGAACGCATTCATTCACCGGCAGGCACGGGCGGCAGATTCGTGCGGGTGAAACCCGTCGGCCCCGATCCGTCCGCCCCGGCCGTTGAGCGGCATCGGATCCGGAGTTGGCGGTTGTTTCGGAACGGGATCGAAAATCGATTGTAAAGGTCGATTTTCACATCGCGCGCTATGACAGGAACGGCTGGTCACTTGGGATCGGTGCCGTCCGGGGAAGGCTCAATTCCAGAAACCGCCGCCCCTTCCCGTCACCAGCGCTGTCAGCGCCTGCCGGCCTTGCGGACTCAATCCCAGAAGCTCGATTTCACGGGCCAGTTGGTCCCGTTCGCCGTAGCCGCCGGCATAGCCGTTGAGGCGCGCCGCTGCCGTGGAATCGATGAGATCCACTTTCCGGGGATAGATCCGGTAGAGTTCTCCCGCCAGGACCGGGTGCCGCTTGAGCAGATATTTCTGATGATAGTCTTCGGCCAGGTAAAAAACGCCGAGCGGAACGAGGTTGCTGCGCACCGCGGCACCGGTCTGTTTCTCGACGGCCGCCCTGGAATCCATCGCCTGCTGTCGCTGCCGCTCGTCATGATAGAACACGGCGTTCATGTATTGCCGCGACCCGATTCGCGCGCCGGGTTCATGACTTTTCCAGAAAAGCGCCAGCAGCTCGGCATAGCTCACGCGCTGGGGGTCGAAATCGACCTGGACCGTCTCGGTGTGGTCGCCCAGATTGCCGTAAGTCGGGTGCTCCGTCTTTCCGCCGGCATAGCCCACGCGCGTGCGGATGACGCCTTCAATGATCCCGAACCGGGACTCAACGCTCCAGAATCAGCCCAAGCCGAAAGTCGCGGTTTCAAAGTGCGCCGCAGCCACCGTATCGATGAGCGGGATGGCCGGCGCTGAATGCTGCAGGTTCGTTTCGATATTGGCCACGGAATACTCCTTCAGTTGAGAATGCGGGGTGGTCTCAGTGTTCTGCGTACAGGCCCAGTTCAAAGCGACCAGCAGGATAGACCCTATCAGGGCGGGCAGTTGCATTGTAACTCCCGTGCTTCAGCAGCGTGTTGAAAAACAAGACGCCCGCCTTCAGACAATCTGCCGGAAGGTGCGCATTTCGCGAAAGCCGCCCGGCAGATCGCTTCGAATGTTTTTCAACAGCCGGTCAGTGGTTGTCGATAGCACCGCAACCCCGTGTGGACGGCTGCCCATAATGCATATGAATCGATCACGTTTAAAGTAAGGACGATTTGCGACATTGGGCAAATAGAATCCCCACCTCACGGCGGGCGGCTCAACGGGACGCGACGAACCAGTCGATCAGGCGCCGGGCGATGCTGATGGCCGATGGGATTGGGGGCAGGTTCGACCTTGAAAACCATCCTGCTTCCACAATTTCGCTCTGATCGACCGTAATCTCGCCGCCGGCGTACTCGGCCAGGAAGCCGATCATCAGGGAGTTGGGAAAGGGCCAGGGCTGACTGCCGAAATAGCGGATATGCTTTACGGCAATGCCGGCCTCTTCACGGACTTCGCGTTCAACGCAGGCCTCCAGGGTTTCACCAGGCTCTACAAAGCCTGCCAGCACGCTGAACATCGGCACCTTGAAACGCTTGTTGCGGGCCAGCAGAATCTGGTCCCCCTTGAGTACGGCCACGATCACGGCCGGACTGAGCCGCGGATAGTTGACCAGCCCGCAGCGGGAGCACCATTTGGCACGTTCATCCGTCCTTTCCGCGGTCGGACCGCCGCACCTTCCACAGTAGCGATGGCTCTGATCCCAGTCCACCAGCTGGTTGGCGAGTCCGGCGACCCAGAGCAGCTCCTCACGGATCGAACCGAACAGGGCCCGTAGATCGATCCATTCCATTTGATCCGGCACGGGGGCTCGGCGATCCAGTCCAGTAGCATAGCACGGCCGCCCGTCCAGGGCACCGAAATAGAACTCGTGCTCGGGCCTCAGCGCGGCCGCTTCGATATCAGCGCCATCGGGAACACCGCATCCGTAAGGCGTTCGCTTGATCAGCAACTTGCCCTCGGCGAAAAAAAACCACAGGGTGGGTCCGCCTTCTGCGCCGAGGGCCTGACGTCCTTGAACGAAAGTCATCACTGCGCCCTCAAACGGTTCGGAGCCTCTTCGATGGGGTCAGACATTTCTGCTGCCGTTAAGATTCAGGTCGCTGCTGATTTTTCACACGCCCATGGGGCTTGAGAAATTTGGCGATCTTCAAGGTGGGCAAATAAGCGCTGGACCATTTGGATACCCGGATCCATCCGGTTCGACGTTCGAGTTGCTTGCGCCGATCTTGTGACGCTCGCCCGGACGATCTTCTTAAGAAGAAATTCTTTAGAGCCGAGAGCCTTCGACGGTCCTTTACCGAACGCCTGTCCTGCATGGTACGCCGCTCCTGGTCCATACCCTCTCCTGTCAGTTTCAGTAATACTTTAGCTATTATAAGAGTGGACCGTCATGGCTGCAATAGCAATCTCCGGATTGTCCGCGCTCATCTGCGCGCCACATAGTCGATAATGACGCCGCACGCTTCACATTGATATCGGGTGGCGGCCGTGGGTTGGAGAGTTTCAAAATCGGTGCGCCTTGTCCCGTCGATTTCAAAACACTCCGGGCAATAACNNACCGTTTTCGAGTTCATCGGCCCGGAGGGTCAGATGGCAGTGACGGCAGCGCAGGCGTTGGGCCATATCCGTCAACAGAACCAGATTGCGGTGGTCGCAAACGCTCATGAGCACCTGGCTCCCTCTACCATCGCCATTTCCTTATTATCCCCCTCATGCACCTCATCCGAACTGCGGAAGCTGTGTCCATTTTTGGCATGCCGGTTGCTGCAGTTCCGCCGGCCGGCGACTGGAGAAACTCCCGCCAGACGCCACAACATACTGGATTGAAACATGAACAGGCTTTCGCGACTCCTATGCAGCTGCTCGATCGTAAGGACTACCGGTTCTCTTTTTTCGACGGAATGTGCGCTCATGTTTACGGAACCCTTATCAGCGGCGTTTTTCTGACCGGATTTGCGCTCTATCTCAACCTGGGCGAATTCATGATCGGTCTACTGGCCGCCATCCCCTACCTGGTCACCCTGTTTCAACTCCCCGGCTCCTATTATATATGCCGTAACGGCTGCCGCAAGAAAGTGGCTTACCGGGCCGCGGCGGTGGCCCGTCTGCTGTGGCTGCCCATCCTGTTCCTGGGGCTTATGCCGGTACTGGGCCAAACGGCCAACGGGTTACTGATTATAGCCATTTACCTGGTTTCGCATGCCTTCGCGCAGGTCAGCTATCTTGCCTGGCTTTCGTGGACATCGGACCTGGTACCCGATGAAATACGCGGTACCTTTTTCGGAACGCGCAACATGCTGTGCGGCGCAGCCGGTATCGCCACGGTGCTGATTTTCGGCAACCTGGTCGACATTTTAAAGCAGCACCCCGGCGGTTCCGATATGGCCCTCGGAGTTCCGTTTCTGGCAGCGGTGATCTTCGGACTGCTGAGTCTGCATTTCATGAATCGCATCTCGGACAGGGCCCCCGCTCCCGAAACCCCCAGCGGCGTGCTCCATAAGCTGTCTGGACCATTTAAGGAACCCAACTTCCGCCGATTCCTGCTCTTCGCTTTTACCTGGAACTTTGCGGTCTATTTTGCGGCCCCGTTCTTTTCACTCTATTATCTGCGCGACCTCAAGTACAGTTACGGTTTCGTGGCCTTGTTGACCACGGTGGGCTCGGTACTCGATCTTGTCGGGATGCAGGTGTGGGGTCGCCTTTCGGACAAGGTCAAGAACAAGGCGGTGATTCGGTTCTCCGGATGGGGCGTCGTCTTTCTGCCGGCACTGTGGGTGGCGGTGCAACCCGACGATGTGGGCATCCCCATCGTGCTGCAGATCATCAGCGGCGGGTTCTGGTCCGGCGTCAACCTGTGCACCCACAATATGCTGCTGCGCATTTCACCGCAAGCCGGCAAAGTATGGTTCATCTCGGCATACAGTATCATCGCCGGACTGGGAGCGGCCCTCGCGCCGATGATCGGCGGCGTGGTTCTGATGGTCTTGAATGCCCGCTCTCCGGTCAGTGGTCCCGGGGGCCTGATCCCGCTGCACTATGTCTTTATCGCTTCGACGGCGATGCGCATTTTGAGTCTGCAGATATTCGGATGGGTTCGTGAGCCCCAGGAAAACAGCCTGTCCCAGCTGCTGAAAAATATCAGCCCGCTCGGCCGACTGCATGCCCTGCGCCCGTTTCTGAACCGCACACTGAGAAAAGCCAGTAAATAAACGCGGCGGCAATTCCCACTCCGCGATTCTGGACCATAAAACAACATCGGTACGGGTGCTGCGGTGAAGCCCGTCGTACCGATCCCGACCAATTGCGACGTCAAATAAAGCAATACGTAGGCGCTCGGACCGGGACCGAACCATAAATGGACCTGCTGCGCCTTCTGACATATACAACCTGCGCCGGAATTTGCCGGGAGCGGGCGTAACGGGTTTGTATCCCGGCCGCCTAAATGATATAGACTGCGCATGTCGAACCACCGGCTTGTCTATTCCACCCAAACGGGCCGCGTCTGCCCGCGCTGCGGCCGACCCGCGGCCCAGTGCAACTGCAAAAAGCAGCCTGTGGCCGAGAAGGGTCCTCCATCGCCCAGGGATGGCATTGTGCGCATCCGGCGGGAAACTCAAGGCCGCAAAGGGAAGACCGTCAGTGTCATTCACGGCCTGCCCCTCGACGCCCCCGGCCTGGACGATCTGGCCCGCACCTTGAAACAACGCTGCGGGTCCGGCGGTTCGGTCAAGGAGGGCACAATCGTTATTCAGGGCGATCACCGCGAACGGCTGGTGGAAGAGCTGTCCCGGCATGGTTATACCGTCAAGCTGGCCGGTGGCTGAAAGTTGACCGAATGACCCCATCCGAAGAGCGAAAGATCCTGCAGTTGCTGGCCAAAGAATGGAAGTACAGCGGGCCGCCCGGGATTCTGGACATCAGCGAAATCGTCTCCGCACTGGATCAGGCTCCCAGCCTGACCTTACAGGCCCTGCAGAGCCTTTTCCAAAGGGGGCTGATCGATCTGAACACGCTCAAGACCAGCGCCTTTCTGACCCCGGAAGGCCATGCAAAGGCGGAGTCCGACCGTAAAGACGATTAAGGCCCCACGAGTTTGACAGGAGGCCGAAACAAAGCGAACCATTGACGCAGATGATTATCCGGTCATCCCTCGCGATGAAAGAGACATCAAAGAGAGATCCATGAATACCGCCCGGCCCCATATTAAGAAAACCAAAATTATCGCGACCATTTCCAACACCCGGTGCGCCCCCGAATTCCTTGCGGGCCTCCACGAGGCCGGCATGGACGTGGTGCGCCTCAATACGGCGCACCAGACCCCGGAAGAGGCACTCGCGGTGATCCGCAATGTCCGCGCCGTCTCGGATCGCATCGCCATCATGGTCGATACCAAGGGACCCGAAATCCGCACCACCCAAACCAGCGAAGAGATCCCGGTGAAAACCGGAGAGATCATTTGCGTCAGGGGCGCCAAAGACGAACTCTCCTGCCGGCAGTGCGTCTGCGTGACCTACGACGGACTGATCGACGACCTGAAGCTCAGCGACCGGCTCTTGATCGACGACGGCGAAATCGAACTGTTGGTGGTGGAAAAGGATGCCACCGTGCTCAAGTGCCAGGTCCGGAACGACGGCTTCATCCGCGGCCGCAAGGGGGTTAATATCCCCTCCGCGCAGATACGACTGCCCTCGCTCACCGCCAAGGACGAAGCGTTTGTGCGTTTTGCCGCCGAGCATGACCTTGACTTTATCGCCCACTCGTTCGTGCGCAACAAGGAAGATGTCATGACGGTCCAGAAGATCCTGGACGAAACCAAGAGCCCCATCAAAATCATCGCGAAAATCGAAAACCAGGAGGGGGTCGATCACATCGACGAGATCCTGGACCACGCTTACGGAGTAATGATCGCGCGCGGCGACCTGGCCATCGAGATTCCGGCTGAGCGCATCCCCCTGATCCAGAAAAGGTTGGTCAGAAAATGCATTGAACGCCGGAAGCCGGTTATCATCGCCACCCAGA
>DDYQ01000216.1 GCA_002348005.1 Desulfobacteraceae bacterium UBA2230
AGGTGCGGCGATGACCGCGGATTTCAGCTTCATCGCGGATGCCGCCCAGTGAGATGCGCACGAACTTGCGCCGCATGGCTTTGGCGATGGCCTGTCCCAGAGAGGTCTTGCCTACGCCCGGAGGCCCGACAAAACACAGAATGGAACCTTTCAGATTGGGGTTCAGTTTCCGAACACTGAGATACTCCAGTATTCGCTCCTTGATTTTATCCAGTCCGAAGTGTTCGCGGTCCAGCAGTTTCTTGGCTTGTTCGATATCGATGACGTCCTTGGTACCTTTTTGCCACGGCAGTTCGGTCAACCAATCGAGGTAAGTCCGCACGACCGAAGACTCGGCCGAATCCGGATGCATCTGCTCAAGCCGCCGCAATTGCTTCTCCGCCTCGGCCAGCGCCTCCTGGGGCATCTTCGCGCGTTTGATGCTTTTGCGGTATTCCTCGATCTCCTGTCCTCTTTCATCCAGTTCGCCCAGTTCCCGATGGATGGCGCGCATTTGCTCGCGGAGGAAATAGTCACGCTGGCTCTTGGAGATTTCGTCTTTGACATCCGACTGGATCTTGGCCTGCATGGCCGACAGTTCCACTTCGCGCGACAGCAGGTCATGAACTTTCTGCAGCCGCAGCACCGGATCGACCATTTCGATCACCTGTTGAGCCTCGTCGATCTTGAGGTGCAGATTGGAGGCCACCAGATCCGCCATTTTTCCCGGGTCGTCGATGCTCTCGAGGATGCTGCCGACGTCCCCGGTCAACTCTCCGCGCAGAGCCAGTATTTTTTCCGAATTTTCGCGCACGTTGCGCATCAGGGCTTCGATTTCGAGATCGGCGGCATGGGGTTTGGGTTCCGGCAGGATCTCCACCGCTACACGATAGTAGGACCGTTTCTGCATGTAGCGCAACACCTTGGCCTTGGCGAAACCTTGTACCAGGGCTTTGACGCGACCGTCCGGCAGCTTCAGCATGCGCAGAATCCTGCTGACCGTGCCGGTAGCGAAAATGTCCTCAGGCTTGGGGTTTTCGATCGCCGGATCTTTTTGGGTGGCCACAAAGAGAAACCGATCCTTGGCCACCGCCATTTCGACAGCACGGATTGATTTTTCACGCCCGACGAACAGGGGCAGTAACATGTCAGTGAATATGACCACGTCACGCACCGGCAGCAGCGGGAGCATGGTGGGGAGTTCGATATTGCTGATATCTTCTTCAATGATGCTGATCAGGTCGTCTTTATCCGCTTCAGCCATTCTGATCTTGCCTCCGTTTGAACCGATGTATCGTGAGCATATTACTAAAAATTCCGGCTGGATGGCCGGAATCAAGAATCGAAGTTGGATTCTATTGATCTCTGTCAATTCCAAATAAGATCAGCTATCTATTATATATCAAAAGCCTGATTTGACAACATGTATCTTGATTTTTTCTCTAAAGCCCCCTACAACGAGCGTTCGGCCCGGCATTATGAATGAATCTGGAGTATTGACCGCTGAACGGCCTATCCTTACAGACGTCGAAGGGTTCGCATGACCCCGTTGCTGCTTCATATATATGCGCTGGTGGTCGGATTATGTGTGGGCAGCTTTCTCAATGTCTGCATCTACCGTCTGCCGGCTGGTAAATCCGTTGTTCGCCCCGCTTCCGCCTGTCCCGCCTGCGGCCGATTGATCCGCTGGTACGAAAACATCCCCCTGCTCAGCTATATAATCCTCAGGGGACGCTGCCGGGGTTGCAACACCACCATTGCGCTGCGCTACCCGATCGTGGAACTTCTGACCGGCCTTGCGGCTTTGGCGGTTGTGACATATTTCGGCATTCAGCTTCAATCCCTCATTTATTTTCTGTTTGTGGCCAGTCTGATTCTGGTAACGTTCATCGACATCGATCACCGCATCATTCCCGATGTGATCAGCCTTCCGGGAATACCCATTGGATTCGCGGCCAGCTTCATCCTGCCGCAGGTGAACTGGACCGATTCGCTCATTGGCGTTTTATTGGGCGGCGGCAGTCTGCTGGTGATCGCATGGGGATATCAACTCATTACCGGCAGAGAGGGAATGGGCGGGGGTGACATCAAACTGCTCGCCATGATCGGCGCATTTCTGGGGTGGAAGGGCGTCCTGTTTACGATCATGAGCTCCTCTTTCATCGGCACCCTGGTGGGCGTGACCCTGATGTTGAAAACCCGCAAGGGCATGAGGCTGTCCATTCCGTTCGGCCCCTTTCTGTCGATCGGTTCAATCATTTATCTCTTCTTCGGAGAACGGATCATCCATTGGTATTTCTATGAACTGTTGTGACCCGGAATCCCTCCTGAAAACAGTGCCTGCCGGCCGACCGCACCGAGGGGCACCGATATGAAGCTGGCGGTAATTTCCGATATCCATGGTAATCTTGAGGCCCTGAACGCCGTTTTCGCCGACATCGCGTCGCAGAGCGCCCCCATCGATCAGATCGTCTGCCTGGGCGATTGCGTCGGTTATGGTCCGGATCCGGAGCAGGTGATCGACGAGATCCGCCGCCGCAACATCGCCGCCGTAATCGGCAATCATGAGATGGCCCTGTGCGACCCCGAACAGCTCAGTTGGTTCAATCCCCTCGCGCGCCTCTCGCTTGAAAAGACACTGACCATGTTGAGTTCCGACTCCAAGGCCTACCTGCGGCAGCTGGCGTTCAGTTGCATCTTCGCCGGCTGCCGGTTGGTGCACGGTTACCCGCCGGATTCCGCCCGCATCTATTTGTTCCAGAAAACCCTGGCGGAACTCAAAAAGAGCTTTCAGGAAATGCCCGAACAGATGTGTTTCGTTGGGCATACGCATGATCTCGAATTGGTGGTTTTTGACGGGACCACTGTCTTGCGCCGGGCGCTCTGCCAGGGTCTTGTCCTCCTGGACGACACTCAGCGCTACATCATCAATGTGGGCAGCGTGGGGCAACCGCGTGACGGCGACAATAAAGCCAAGTACGTGCTGTGGGATCAGGATGCCGCCACCATAGAAGTGCGTTTTGTGGCCTACGATATCGCCCGGACCGCCGCCAAAATCAGGAAAGCGGGGTTGCCTGAGCAACACGCCGCGCGTCTCTATTAAAACGAGCCTGAAAGGGGCAAACGCCGAAGGTCATGAAGGGATCGATTTGTATCGGGAGATCGGCATATANNGATGGCCCCGTACCCGCCGCTGCGGGCGAACCGTTACCGTACCTGATACAAAGCCGTCTTCAAATCAATGAAAACCATTGGACGCTATGTCATCCGGGGCATGCTGGGTCGCGGGGGAATGGGCAAAATCTTCAAGGTTGAGCTGCCCGCGGTGGGCAAGATCGCTGCCTTGAAGCTGTTCGATCCGGACCCGATGCTCGTCAGACTCATGGGAGGTTCGGAGCTGCGCGCGCTGTTCATGCGCGAAGCGACCCTTCTGGCCGGCCTCAATCACCCCCATATCGTTGCGCTGCACGATTTCGACACGGCCGGTGAAAGGCCTTTTTACGTTATGGACTTTTTCGTGAATAATCTGGGCGTGCTGATCGGAGAAACCTACAGAACCGAGCAGTCGTCGCGGCCCATCAGCGTGGACAAGGCCCTCGATTACACGCGCCAAACGTTGAATGGGCTGGCCTGTCTGCATGCAGCGGGAGTGGTGCACCGCGATATCAAGCCCTTTAATTTATTGCTCTCCGCCTGGGACACCATCAAGATATGCGATTTCGGCTTATCCAGGCTGCGCGGTGAAATCTTCCATGGACCCGCCAACCTCAATGTCGGCTCGCCCTACTATGCAGCGCCGGAACAGGAAGACCACCCGGATCGTGCCGAGGCATCCGCCGATCTCTACTCTGTCGGTGTCATGCTCTACCGAATGCTCACAGGCCGGCTGCCGTTTCCGGCAGCCGACCCGCGATTCAAGCCGGTCAGTCGGCTGAATCCGGATCTGAACAGCCGCTGGGACGACCTCATCAAACAGGCACTGGCGGTGTGGCCGCAGGAGCGATTCGCCAACGCCCGAAGCATGATGACCGCCCTCGAAGCGCTGGCCGGCCATTGGGAATCTGAAAAGCAGAAAATATGCCTCCTGCCCGATGAACCTTCCCCAAACCACCCTCCCTCTTCCGGCCGGTCGATACTGCGGGCAAAACCCTTGAAAGCGCCCCCCCGCCAGGCCCGAAACCTGTTCGGGCTCGATCCGCTCTGGCGACCCCGCTCCTATACCGCCAATCGATTTCAAAGCGGTCCCGGTGTGGTGACTGATGACGCCACCGGACTGATATGGCAGCGGTCCGGACGCGCTTTTGCCTGCCGTTGGAACGAAGCCCACAGCTACATCGCCGGACTCAACAGCGAACGCTTCGCCGGCCAGGATTGCTGGCGCCTGCCCACCATCGCCGAACTGAGTTCGCTGCTGCGCCCTGCACCGCGCGCCCAGGCGCTCTGTATTGCTCCGATATTCGATCCGGAGCTGCGCTGGCTGTGGAGCAGCGATCGCCGTTCCTTCACCTCGGCCTACTATGCCGATCTGGAACTGGGATTTGTGGGCTGGCAGGATTCAAGCGCCACCTATCATGTCCGTGCCGTCTGTTCTGCTGCTCCTCTCCGGTCGCGTCCCCTGGCATAACCTTCCCTTCTCTTTCCTGTCCTTTCGGATTTAAAGTAAACTCCGGTAGGTCTTTCGGCGCGGCGAATACGGCCCCCACCCGATTGTTTGATTCAATGCCCACGGTAAGTTGAAGACACGCTTTCCACAGTATTCCCGAGTCTGCACGAGGCCGATGCTTCATCCGCATCCCGGCGCAGTGCTGAATTTAAAACAAAGAAGGGGCTAAGCCCCCAATCGAAAGGGCGGGTATGCGTCATACTTCTGAACGCAAGGGACTCTGCGGCATTTGTCCCGCAGGATGCTGGATCGTGGCCAGCTACGATGCGGATGGCAGGATCTGCGCCGTGCGTCCCGACCCGGACTCCCCCTTGGGCGCCATCTGTAAACTGGGCGAACATTCCGCCGAGATTCTTTATGCGCCGGAGCGTTTACGCCAGCCGTTGCGCCGCAAAGGGCCTAAAGGCACCTATGCGTTTGAACCGATCGACTGGGACGAGGCCATGCAGGAAATCGCCGAACGGCTGAAGGCCATCAAGGCTGAGAGCGGCCCGGAGGCTGCGGCCATTTACACCGGCCGGGGCAGCTTCGAGCTGGCCATGTGCGACATCTTTCAGCCCAAGGGGGTGGCGGTTTCCTCCGCTTCCAGCGTTCTTTTTCCGTTCGGTTCCCCCAACAGCATGGGCGTGGGCGCGCTGTGCTACGTATCGTACGCCATGATCGCGCCGCATGTCACCATGGGGGGGATGCACATCGATCTTTTCTCGGATATCGAAAACGCCGAATTGATTGTGGTGTGGGGGGCCAATCCAGCCACCGACTGCCCGCCTCTCGACCTGGAGCGGGTTCTGAACGCACGGCGCCGCGGTGCCGAGGTTATCGTCATCGACCCGCGCCGCACCCAGACGGCCAAGCTGACCGATGCCCGATGGATCCCAATCCGCTCGGGAACAGACGGCGCTCTGGCCCTCGGCATGTGCCAGGTGCTGATCGAAGAAGAGCTGTGCGATGAAATGTTTGTCGCGCAGTGGGTTCATGGATTCGAACCCTTCGCCCGGTACGTTCAGCACTTCCGGCCCGAAGTAGTGGAAACGATAACGGGAGTTGCCGCCGATACCATTCGCGGACTGGCCCGTCAGATTGCGGCCGCACACGGCGCCGCACCGATCATGTACACCGGTCTGGAGTACAGCGACAGCGGTGTGCAAGCCATTCGCGCCACTCTGGTGCTGTGGGCCCTTGCCGGTCAGCTCGACGTTCCCGGCGGCCGCTGCTTTGCCATGCCGGCCAACACCTTTCCCATCAACCGGGAAGGTCTGGTGGCCAATCCCAGTCCCCAAAAAGCGCTCGGCCGCGACCGCTTCCCGGTCTACAGACTTTACCGGGGCGAATCGCACGCCAACGCGCTCCCGGATGCGGCTCTGAATGGCAAACCCTATCCCCTGCGATCGCTGATTATCCTCGGGGCCTCCATGATCACAGCCTGGCCCCAACCGCGGGTTTGGCGCAAGGCTCTGAAAGCACTCGATTTCCTGGTGTGTGTCGATGTAACCATGACCGCCGACTGCGCCTACGCCGATATCGTGCTACCGGCCGCGACATCCTATGAAATCGAATCCTACATGCGCTATGGACCGCTTTTCCGCATACGCGAAAAAATGATCGAACCCATAGGCCATGCCCGCAATGGAATATTGATCCTGTCCGAACTGGCCGACCGCCTCGGTTACGGCGACCTTTATCCCCGAACCGAGGAAGCCGTTTTGCGTCACGCGTTGCGGGGATCTCCTTTCAGCCTCGAGGAGGTCCGCGCCGCCGGCGGGCAGGTGCAGGTTGAGACGGTGATGATGCAATATAAAAAATGGGAAAAAGGATTGCTGCGACCCGACGGACGACCGGGCTTCAACACCCCCAGCGGTCAATTCGAGATCGCCTCCACCATCCTCGAAGAACACGGTTATGATCCTTTGCCGGTCTACACGGAACCGGCCGAAGGTCCGCTTGCGCAGCCACAAACCGCCGAACGCTTTCCGCTGGTCTTTAACTCCGGCGCGCGCGTCGCCACCGATTTCCGGAGCCAGTTCCATCACATCCCCGGATTGAACCGGATGCATGCCGAACCAGCGGTGACGATCAACAGCGCAGATGCCGAACAGCGCGGCATTCGAAACGGCGACCGCGTCGAGGTGCGCTCACCGCGCGGTGCAGTCAGGATGCGCGCCCTGGTGAGCAACGATATTCACCCGGGCGGTGTGGACGCCAGCATGGGAGGCGGCGGTCCTCTGGGACCATCTGCCTGGCAGGATTGCAATATCAATGAACTGACCGACCTGCGATACGACCCGATTTCGGGCTTCCCGATCTATAAGGCCTTGCTCTGCGAAGTGGTGAAAGCGGACGAAAGTGCCGCCCGCCTGGAAATCGGATCGGACGAAATCTCGGATCCGGCACCCGCACCGGCGCTTTCAAGCGCCATGTTCGAACGCATTTATCTGGATCACAATGCCACTACCCCGCTGGACCCCCAGGTGCAGGACGCCATGCAACAGCAGATGAACCATCTGCCTGGCAACCCGTCATCGATCTACCGTGAAGGCCGGGAGTCGCGCACGGCCATCGAGGCGGCCCGCCGCAAAGTCGCCGGTCTGCTGGGCTGCACGGCGCGAAGGATTACCTTCACGGGTGGCGGCAGCGAAGCCAACAACCAGGTGCTCAAAGGCAGCGCCATGGGTCAAGGCCATCGTCGCAATCACCTGATCACCAGCGCCATCGAGCACCCCTCCGTACTGAACACCTGCGACTGGCTGCGAAAAATGGGCTTCCGAATCACCCGACTGCCTGTGGATGCAAGCGGATATGTCGACCCCGCATCCCTCGAGGATGCGATCGACGACCATACCTTCCTGGTGAGCGTCATGGCGGCCAACAATGAAACCGGCACAATCCAACCTATTGTCGAGTTGGCCCGCATCAGCCACGCCCACGGCGCCCTGTTCCACAGCGACGCCGTCCAGGCCGCGGGAAAAATACCCTTGGACGTTCGAGCGCTGGGCGTCGATTTCCTGACCTTGTCGGCGCATAAGTTCTATGGTCCCAAGGGAATTGGGGTCTTGTACGTGCGCAGGGAGGTGCAGCTTGAGCCGCTGATCCATGGCGGAAAGCAGGAGAACGGCCGGCGCGCCGGAACCGAGAACACACTCGGTATCTTAGGGTGCGGCCAGGCGGCCGAATTGGCCGTCGAACGGCTTCATGAATACGCGGACCGTATCCTTTCGCTGCGCGAGCAATTATGGCTGGGGCTGCAACGAATCGTTCCCGATGTGCAGTTAAACGGCCACCCCGGACAGCGCTTGCCCAACACGCTGAATGTTTCCCTTCCCGGAGTACGCGGTGAGTCGCTGGTGCTGGCCCTGGATCAGGCCGGCATAGCGCTCTCTTCGGGCTCGGCCTGCCGATCGGGCTCACCCAAGCCGTCCCACGCGCTTCTGGCCATGGGGCTTTCCGAGGAGCGCGCCCATTGCGCTCTGCGCTTTTCCCTGGGGCTTCAAAACACCCCGGCCCATATCGATCAAACCTTGTCCCACATTGCCCGGGTGTTGGAAGCTTCGCGCAGCATGGTGCGCTTTGTCTCCTGCCGTTAAAGGGGCCCGGTCAGCAAATGGAAGGAGCACGCGAGGATGTCCACAATAAAATCGACTCAATCGGCCGCGGATCTGCTCGCCGGTCAAGACCCGCAACGGCAGATGGAGGCCGATATCCGCACCGGTTTAACCGCCAGGCCCAAACAGATTCCCTGCAAGTATCTCTATGATGCCCGCGGATCGGAACTTTTCGAACAGATCTGCGCTATCCCGGAATATTACCCGACCCGCACCGAATTGAAAATCCTGGAGCAATCGGGATCCGATATCATGAACCTACTGGGCCCCCGGGGAGGCGACCTGATCGAACTGGGCAGTGGTTCAAGTCTTAAAATCCGCAGACTGCTGGCTTCTATCGATGGGCGCCGACGCCGCAGAATACGCTACATCCCCGTGGATATCAGTGAATCATGCCTGTCGGAGGCCACTCGGGAGTTGTCCGATCTGCATGCCGATCTGGAGATCAGCGGTGTGGTCGCCGATTTCACCTGTTCGCTGGAAATGCTGTGCGGCAGCCGCAGAAAGATGATTCTGTTTCTAGGCAGCACCATCGGAAACTTCTCCACGCCGGAATGCACCGCCTTTCTCGAAAACATTGCCGCGGCCATGAATCATGCGGATTACCTGGTCATCGGGCTGGATATGCTCAAAGCGATTCCAATTCTGAAAAGGGCTTACAACGATGCTGCCGGGGTGACGGCAGCCTTCAATTTGAACATCCTGCGACGCTTGAACCGGGAACTGAACGCAGATTTTGATCTGCGCGATTTCAAGCATGCGGCTGTTTTCAATTCCCAGGACGCCTGCATCGAAATGCACCTGCGGGTCATGCGCGACACGACCGTGACCCTGAAGCAGCTGCCACTTGAAGTTGAATTTCGCCGGGGGGAAACCATCCGCACCGAAATTTGCCGCAAATTCAGCCGCAGCGGGGCCACTGCGCAATTTAACCGGGCCGGACTGGCGCCGGTGCGCTGGTTCACGGATGAACGCCGCTGGTTCTCGGTAGTGGTCCTGCAAAGAAGATGATCGGCTGCGGGCGGGCCATCGACCGTCATATCATCGCTCCGATCACCCGCAAAAGCGTTGGGATTTCACCGCCAAGCATTTCAGAACCTGGGGCGGTTCCGTTGCGGCAATGGTTGCCCTGCACCGTCTGGCCGCCCGAATCCGAACGGGAATTCAAACGCAAGGTCAATCAGGCCTGCGGCAGACTGCTCGCCGGATAGGCAACACCTCAACCATCTGCCGCAAGTATTAGGTTCACCCGGCGATCATCGACGCTTTCCGGAATGGAGATCTTTTCAAGCTAATGGGAAAAGTTAGGACGGATAGTCCTGAAGCATCCGGCCTGTCCATGGATGAGGAGGCGCTGGTGGTTTTGCTGCGCACCGCAGGTTCGAGAGTCGCGGCCGCCCATAGCAATCGCCCGTTGAGGTGCCTGTCCCGGTACACCGTATCGCCTTACCTGGCAGGCAGATCTTTGTTCCGCTTTCCGCGATTCGAACGTCGGCATGGCGAGAACGCCAGCGATCTCTACTGAATCCACTTCAGCGAGAATCGCTGGCTGATCGGAAACACGACAAAACGCCGTCTCAAATCGGTAATACTACCTCTCAATAAAACGCCGCATCGGCATTGGCCATCAAGGGATAGCTGCTTGACCCCGACGGCGCGCCATCAGGAGAGCTTCTTTTTCATTTTTTGCTTTACATTCTGGAAGCTCTCATAAATCTCAGATATTTTTTTTTCGTCCAATACCTCCCGCGCGGCCTCGAAAACCTCATCCTCTTCTTCCTCGATGTGGTGTTCAAGCAGTTCACCGAACACCTGCATCTTGGCCTTCCATTGGTCTCCCGACTTATCTCCTTTTTCAAGCTCCTTCAGCACCAACTCGGCGACATGATGCTCTTCCAGCGCCTCCAGAGCTTGTTCGCGGGACTCTTTTTTATCGGCCAACACCGGATAGAAAGCTTTCTCTTCGGCTTCCATGTGGGGTTTTAGTTCAATTATGAATTGCTTCAAAAGGTTTTCGCGGTTCTTAGGACCGGTTGACTCCTTAAGTTTTTCCAACATCGACTTTACTTCTTGGTGGTCATTTTTAATTTCTTTGAAAAGGTCGTGCATTCTCCACCTCCTGATGGGATTTACGGTTTGAATTGCCGCATATTAGGGCGGAACGGTCGGGAAGGGAAATAAGGTATTCAATCAATGGGCCGGCCGACGCCGCCCGTATTTGGCACCTACAGTTTGGAAGGTGAATCTCCTGGCCGTGAAAGAGCATGACGAGTCTGCGGGCTGCAAATACAAACAACGCGGGGCCTATAATACCACTGTCCCCCTATTCACCCCCGAAACTCCAGGTATTACGCTCAGTTTTCGAATGTTTTCAGCTGAAAGAGAAAAGATGGATGTACGGCGCACCGCATCCCAACTGCAGGACTTCTATATCCTGTCGGTCAAATCGATCGGGTATATTTTCCGTCGTCCTTTCTACCTGGACGAAATCATCGAACAGATGAATTACATCGGTGTCGGATCCCTGCTGCTGGTGGCCCTGGTATCGCTGTTCATCGGCCTGGCGTTGTCACTGCAAATCTCCACGGAATTGTCCCTTTTAGGATTGCAGATGTATACCGGTAACATCGTGGGGGTGTCGATCATCAAGGAGATCGGGCCGGTTTCGATCGGCCTGGCCTTCGCCGGACGGGTCGGTTCGGGAATGGCCTCGGAAATCGGTTCCATGGTGATCGGCCACCAGGTCGATGTATTGAGAGTTTACGGCGTTCTGCCGCTGAAAAAACTGGTGGTTCCGCGTGTACTGAGCTGTCTTGTGATGCTGCCGTTGCTGACGGTCATCGGAGATACCATCGCCATTCTGGGCAGCTATTATATCGCCATTTACGAAAGCCATCAGAGCAGCGCCTTCTTCTGGAGCCAGATCAAGGCCACCCTGACCTTCAGCAACATGCTGACGGGGGTGCTCAAACCGGTCGTTTTCGGGTACATCATCGCTTGCGTAAGCTGCTACAAGGGGCTTGCAACCAGCGGCGGAGCCAAGGGTCTCCGTATGGCCACAACCCAGGCGGTGGTCATCTCGAGCATCGCGATCATCGTGGCTGATTTTATGATCACACGCTCCCTGATGCTCTTTCTGGGCGAATACGCATGATTGAATTCAATAAGGTCAGTCTCTGTTTCGGAGAGCGCGTCGTGCTCCGGGAGATCGACGTGCGTATCGCCCTGCATGAACGCGTAGCAATTGTGGGAGGCAGCGGCTCCGGCAAAACCTCTTTGCTCAAACTGCTGCTCGGCTTGAATCGACCGGACAGCGGAAACATTGTCATTGACGGTGAGGAGATCACGCGCCTGTCCGAAAAGGCTTTGGCCCCTATCAGGATGAAATTCAACATCGTCTTCCAGGAGGGGGCGCTGTTCGACTCGCTCAGCGTCCGCGAAAACACCGCCTTCTGCCTGCGGGAGAAGTTCAAGATGAGCGAAGCGGAAATCGAACGCAAAGTGCGCGACGTGCTTAGAAGGCTGGGTCTCGAAGAGGCCATCGATTTGATGCCGGAGCAATTGAGCGGGGGGATGCAGCGTCGTGTGGCCATTGCCAGATCACTGAGTGAGTGTGAACCCAGGATGTTCCTTTACGACGAACCGACTGCGGGCCTGGACCCCATAACGGCTGAACAGATCGGCGATCTTATCGCCGACCTCTCCTCTGGGCACGCTCCGAAAAACAAAGGATTTATCATTGTGACCCACCAGGTGCTCGATGTCGCCCGACTGGCCCGGCGTTTGATCTTTTTGCATGAAGGAACCATCCGCTTCGACGGCGAATTGGCCGAACTGCGACACACCCCGGATCCCCTGTTGCGCACTTTCTTCAAGGAGGTCCTTTCGGGTAACGCTCCGCTGGAGAAGAGCGATCATGTATGACTACAGCAAACGCGTCGCCCTGGCGCGCCTGAAGGTCGGCATCGTGGTAACCCTTGGCATCATGGCGCTGGTGGCGGGCCTTTTGTTCGCCGGCGGGATCGGCAATCTGTTTACGCGCAAGGTCATCATTCATGCCGTATTCCAGGATGTACAGGGACTAAGACCCGGAGCCCCCGTGCGCTTTTCCGGCGTGGAAATCGGCAATGTCAAGGAATTGTACTTCGATCCGGCCAGCCGCATTCGTGCCAACCTGTCGATCAGGGCGGATGTTCTGAAGCATTTGAAATCGGATTCAAAGGCTCAACTGCTGACGCTGGGCCTGCTGGGCGATAAGTACGTCGGCATTACAACCGGTACGCCCCAAGGCAAGCCCCTGCGAGAGGGCGACACCGTTGAAGGCGAACTGGAGCATGGGTTCGGCGATGTGGTCCAATCCACCGAACAAGTGATCGGGCGCGTCAATGCATTCATCGAGAAGATCCAAACGCTGTTCGACCAACTCGACCTTGAAAACGGCGGCATCGCAAGGCTGCTCTCCGATCCGCAGATTTATCAGGACACCAAGGCCTCAATCCGGTCGTTGGCCCAGGTGCTCGAAAAGCTCAATTCGGGACCGGGATCGTTGGCGATGCTGCTTAACGACCAGGATCTTTATCGACGGCTTACCTCTGCGGCCGAACAGATCGAAACCTTCAGCACCCGTCTTAACACGGCCGAAGGCAGTTTGCAGCGCCTCATCGATGATCCGGTGCTATACGATAATCTTCGCATTGCTTCGCAAAATCTGGTTGATCTCGTCCGCCAAATCAATGCCGGCGAAGGGACCCTTGCCAAGCTGATTCAAGATGACCGTCTCTATGCCAACCTTGAAAGCTTGACCGCCTCTTTGGACAAGCTGCTGTCCCGGGTCGATGCCGGGCAGGGAGTGCTGGGCAAACTGGCCCGTGACGAACGCTTTTTCAAAGAACTGCAGAACACGGTGCGGGAGTTGAACCGGCTGATCAAGGACGTCCGCGCCAACCCCGGCAAATATTTTGATTTCAGTTTGTTTTAGCCAGATGAACCATGCAGCACGCGGATAGGGAGCGGAGCCGGCAGGGCGCCCGCCCCGATCCGGCCCTTAGCCTGAACGCTATTCGTTAGCTCTTCTTGTCGAATGGATCCTCCGGTCTTGTGATGCCTTCTTCTCTGGCGTGCTCCATTTTGGCGCGTGCTTTATCGACCGCTTCACGGCTCTTATCTTCGGCCTTGTGTATCGCGGCGCTGCTCTTCTCTTCAACTTTCCCGGCACTTTGGGGGTCCAGAAGATCCTGGCGCTGGGCTTCATCAATGGCCGCCTCTTTGGCATGATGAGCGACGCTGCGGACTTTTTCTATCTGCTCCCTGCCGGCTTCACGCGCGCGGTCGGCCAGGCTGTCGCGCGCCGAGCCCATCATTTCACGCTCCTTCTCCGTCCGGGGGGCCAGAAGTCCGATCGCGGCGCCGACAGCAAACAAAATACCGGCCACCGCTAATGGATTGGAATCCAATGAATCGAGGAAACTGCGCTTCGCCTGATATCCCCGCTCCTGTGCACGGTGGCTGAGGTCCGAGGCCGTTGTCTTGAAATGTTCACTCGACTCCTTGGCTTTCTCGCCCCACTGCTGAGCACGGCTGCGCGCGCTTTCACTCATATCCGACGCGCGACGTTTGAGGTTGTCGGCGGCTGACCGCATCTTTTCCCGTCCCTCGTCCATTTTGGAGTGGAGTTTCTCCCGTCTCTCTTCTCCCTGGTATTCAGCCGCGGTTTCGGCACCCATGCTCTCGTAGTAGCGCCGGGCGTAAGGATAATCCAGGTCGCCCACTTCCTCGAAGGATTGCTCGTCATAGGCAGGCACATATTTTTCACGTCCGCCAAACCTCTCTTTATCTCTGCCGTCACCCCTGTTGCGGATTAACCAGGCGACGCCGGTGCCCACCAGCATGGTGGGTATAGGGTTATGCCTGACCGTATTGTAAACGCTTGTCCCCCAGTCTTTTGTCTTGTAACTTGCTTTTCTGGTCATGATTTGTGCCTTTCCAACAGTTGCATCACGTATTGTCTGCCTTGTGCGGCTCTTGACGCTATCCATCGACAGCCGACGCTGCAGCTCGCTCATGGTCTGAACGCTCTCATAGCGTGCTCTTTCGATCTCTGCCCGTAATACATCCGTTTTGTTTTTTAGGTTAGCTGTTGTTTCATCCATATTCGGCTCTCCTTAATACTCGAAATCGCCTGAGTAGGTTTTAAATCGGTTTGCTTCAACCGCTTGATCCCCGCCGCGGCGATCAGGGCCCCTGCCAGCAGCACCACCACGGCCACAATCAATGCGGCGGCCCACGGCGGTAGCACCGCCGCGAGGGCATAAACCGCAGCGAACAGCAATACCAGAAAGCCACCAAACAGTACCACGGCGCCGATCCCGATCATGGCCACGTTCTTGACTGAGCTGCGGGCTTTGGCGGTCATTTCGACACGGGCGAGTTCAAACTCCTTGCGCATCATTGAACTCATGCTCTGCGCAAGGTTGGAAAAAAGCTCTCGAATACTGAGTTCTTCTTCGTATTTGGGCTGTTGCATGTAAATACCTCCGTTTTAGCATAGTCGCGCAGCTTTGAAATCGCCCATCCTCAACGTTGTGACGATTTAAGAAACCGAGCCGCGGCTACCCCCAGCAGAAACGCCGCCCCGATCGTAACCCAAGGGCGTTCACGGCCGAATCGCTGGATGTCGTCCACAATCGTATCGACACTGTTGTTCTGTAAATACATGGAATAACGGTCCAGCCGTTCGGCGGCCTTGTGCGCATACTCGCCGCCACGTGATTTGTCGTGTTGAATCAAGTTTTCAGCGGTTTCGCGCAACACCTCGGCCGTATCCTTGATTTGATCGGCCAATTCGTTCTTCCTTTTGGCCATCATCGGCTTTGCTTTTTCCTTCAAGGTGGATTGATAGCCTTCGCTGTTACGGGCGCCGGAGGTTTCGCCAAAGCCTTGATACGACCTGGCCGGCTGGGTTCTCGGTTCGAATGTCGGATTTTCTCTCATGATGGTCTTCTCTCCTCCAACCCGTCTTGATCGGAATGGGCGAAGCCAATCCGCCACAACCGGGCTCTCATGGGGTTCGGTAAATGTTCTGTGAGTTACAATACTTGCGTAAGATTGCCGCTCCCAGCAGACTTAACAATACGCATAACACCCCAATTAAATCTTGGCGGTACCTTAGCATTCAGCTGCAGGTGCGGCGAAAAATCAGGCGGGGCAAGGCTTCACAGGATTGCTGGCGTAGCGGCAGGTGATCTCCGTCTGTTGCCGCGTGTTTGCAGTGATTTATTCCGGCAGAGTGCATGCGGCATCGACGACCGCTGGCGAGCCCCTGTGTGAGGCCGATCCGCCCGGCGGTAGGGCTGAAAAGGCGAGCTGACGGGTTCGGTATCAGGCGGCCAGCGGCAGGATCAATCCACTGGTCTGTTTGCGCACCAGGCTGGCGTAATACGTGTCGGTGCGAATCAACTCGAGGTGGGATCCCGCCTCGATGATGCGACCTGCTTTTAGCACGATAATGCGGTCGGCGGCTGCCACCGTCTGCAGACGATGGGCGATGATAAAAGTGGTGCGTCCCTTGATCAATTGCCGCAGGGCTTGCTGTACCAGCAATTCCGATTCCGCATCCAGGGCCGATGTAGCCTCATCGAGAACCAGGATGGGCGCGTCTTTGAGCAGCGCGCGGGCGATGGCGAGGCGCTGGCGCTGCCCGGTGGAAAGGCATTTGCCGCCTTCGCCGGCCACTGTGGCATAACCGTGCGGCAAGGCGGCGATGAAATCGTGGGCATTGGCAGCCCTCGCGGCGGCCTCGACCTGAGCGTCCGTGGCATCCGGACGGCCGTACGCGATATTGAAGCGCACGCTGTCGTTGAAAAGCATCGTATCCTGCATAACGAAACCGATATGACGGCAGAGCGATTCCCGCTGAATGGCGCGCAGGTCGATGCCGTCGATTGACACGGCGCCGGTCACAGGATCGTCGAAGCGTTGCAGCAGCGACAGCAGCGTGCTTTTTCCAGCACCGCTCGGCCCCACCAGGGCCACGGTCTCCCCTGGATGCACCTGCAGGCTGATGTTTTTGAGCACGCATGGGCCATTTTCGTACGCGAAGGTTACATTTTTGAACTCGACCGCTCCGCGCACCACCCTGAGCGGTCCCGCTCCCGGGGCGTCTTTAAGTGGATTGGCGGCGTCCAGGATCTCGAAGATTGCATTCAGAAACACCGAGGCTCGTCTGAGCATTTGATAAGTTCCGGTCAATCCTTGAACCGGTCCGAAGAGACCTCCGATGTATCCCAGAAAAGCGACCACCGTGCCGATGGTAGCCTGCCCTTTGATCACCAGATAACCGCCGGCGGCGGCAATGGTGATGCGGCCCAGTGCGATGATCAGGCTGCTTACCGCGTCTACGGATGTGTCGCGCGTGACGCCCCGCATCACCACCTGATTGGTTTCACGCACCCGGGCCATGAATTGGCCACGTTCGGCGGCTTCGCGGGTAAAACTCTTGACCGTGGCGATACCGGCCAACACCTCATGAAAGCGTCCGAAAATCTGGCTCCAGCGCGTCATCAGCGTACTTTCGCGCTCGGTCTGCTCTTTGGCAGCCCAGGCGCCGATCAAGGTCGGCAGGGGACAAAAAAACAAGGCCAGCACAAACAGGCGCCGGTCCAGCAGAAACATACTGAACATCGAAATGGCCAGATAAATGAGATTGGGCAGCACGCGGGAGGTCATTTCACTGAAAACATCCATGTAGCCGCTGATTCCGCGATTCATTTTAGTGATGATACCGCCCACGCTGCGGCTGCGAAAAAAAGCCAGTGGCAATGTACACAGCCGGTCCACTACGGCATGTTGGATATTGTTGTTTACGCCGAT
>DDYQ01000002.1 GCA_002348005.1 Desulfobacteraceae bacterium UBA2230
TGAAACCGACAAACAGGATGTTGTAGTAAAACCCACCCGGATCCATGGCCGAGGCAATGCTTTTCAGCCATTCGATCTGGGCAAATTGGGCGATGGTGGCCGGGAACATGATGATTGAGGACGCGAAAATCGGAGGAATTACACCCGAAGAATTGATTTTCAGCGGCAGATGCGTGCTCTGGCCGCCATACATTCGCCGTCCGACGACACGTTTGGCATATTGTACGGGTATACGCCGTTGACCCTGCTCCACGAAGATAATGAACCCCACCACAGCCACCATGAAGACAAGCAGTATCAGCAGGGTAAAGATTCCCATTTCATCCTGCTGTACCAGCCGAAAGGTGTTGCCGATGGCACTGGGCAGCCTGGCGACGATTCCGGCGAATATGATCAATGAAATTCCGTTGCCGATGCCCCTTTCGGTGATCTGTTCGCCCAGCCACATAATGAAGGCAGTGCCGGCGGTCAGTGTGATTACCGTCAGCAGCCGGAAATCCCACCCGGGGTTGAATACCACGGGAGCTCCGGTAGGAGACTGCATGCTTTCCAGCCCGACCGAGATCATAAACCCCTGGATGATGCTCAGCACCACGGTCCCATAGCGGGTATACTGCGTGATCTTTTTACGTCCCTGCTCGCCCTCTTTCTTGAGTTGCTCCAGATGCGGAACCACAACGGTGAGCAACTGCAAAATGATCGAGGCGGAAATGTAGGGCATTATTCCAAGGGCGAACACCGAAAGCTGTTCCAGAGCGCCACCGGTGAACATATTGAAGACGCCGAAAATCGTCCCCTCCATGGAATCGAAAAAGGTCTTCAGCGCGGCTGCATCGATACCAGGTGTCGGCACGTGCACGCCAATGCGGTATACTGCCAGCAAGGCGGCTGTATAGAACAGTCTCCGCCGCAGTTCTGGAATCTTCAGGACATTGCCGAATCCGCTGCCCATCATATTAGATAACCTCTACCGATCCACCGGCCGCTTCAATTTTTTCGCGCGCGCTACGGCTGACGGCGTTGAGTCTGACCGTTAGCGGCATCGTGAGACTGCCCTCACCGAGCAATTTGATCCCGTCATGGCGGCCTTTGATCAGACCGGTGCGCACAAGGGCAACCTGGTCGACCACTTCACCGGATTCAAAGGACTCGAGGTCGCCGATATTGATCACCGCAATATTCTTTTTAAAGACGTTGGTGAAACCACGCTTCGGCAAGCGGCGGTGAATCGGCATCTGGCCGCCCTCGAATCCCGGGCGGGTTCCCCCACCGGAACGGGCGTTCTGCCCCTTGCTCCCACGGCCGGAGGTCTTGACCCATCCGGAACCCGGACCGCGCCCAACGCGTTTGCGTTTCCGGGTCGAACCTTTAGCTGGTTGTAACTCGTGCAGCTTCATGATCTGATCTCCTCAGCCTTAACCAGATGGCTTACCTTTGCTATCATTCCGCGGATCGAAGGAGTGTCGTCCAGCTGGACCGATTTATTCAGTCGGGTAAGTCCCATGCCGCGCAATACCTTGCGGTGTTTTTCGGGCCTTCCGATCATGCTCTTGATCAGGGTAATACTGATTTTGCCAGCCATAGTGATCTTCCTTATCGGACTTCTTCAGCCCGCAAACCCCGTCGGGCGGCAACCTGTTCGCGACTCTGCAGTTGACGAAGCCCCTCTACGGTCGCCTTGACGACATTATGCGGATTATTGGTCCCCATGCATTTGGTTAATATATTTTGAACACCGACCGCTTCGAGAACCGCCCGGACCGCGCCGCCCGCAATCACACCAGTACCTTCGGATGCGGGTTTGAGCAGTACCCGGCCGGCACCAAATTTTCCGATTACCGTGAAGGGAATAGTCCCTTCTTTGAGCGGTACCCGTACCATATTCTTCTTGGCTTTCTCGACACCCTTGCGAATGGCCTCCGGTACTTCTCCGGCCTTGCCTAATCCGAAGCCGACATTTCCCTGGCCATCGCCCACGACCACGATGGCGCTGAAACTGAAGCGCCGCCCGCCTTTAACAACCTTGGCCACACGGCTGATATGCACGACTTTGTCTATGAATTGAGTTTCGTCAACTTCCTGCTTATACAAGGGCTTGCCTCCTTATCATCGTCCGATCGGCTAAAAATCGAGGCCGGCTTCGCGGGCACCATCGGAAACTGCTTTAATCCGGCCGTGGTACAAGAACCCATTGCGATCAAAAACGACTTGTTTGATGCCTTTGTCCATCGCCCGCTGGGCAACCAATTTTCCAATGAAGGTTGCCATTGCGATCTTGTTCTCGAATTTTGGCTTTTCTTTCATTTCTTTTTCAACGCTGGAGGCATAGGCCAATGTCTTGCCGGCGGTATCATCGATAACCTGCGCATAGACATGCCGCGCACTGCGAAAAACGGAAAGTCGCGGCCGTTCGGGCGATCCTTCAATTTTTTTGCGGATGCGCGCCTTGCGTTTTCCGCGTGCCAGTTCTCTTGGATTTGTTGAGCTCATGGGGTCCCCATCACGTAATAAGTGTTCGTGTGACCAGCAGCAGCCGTTGGCCGAACCAACTACTTGGTGCCTGTCTTTCCGGCTTTGCGCTGGATATGTTCTTCGGCAAACTTGACCCCCTTGCCCTTGTAGGGTTCGGGAGACCGTAAGCTTCGCAGCCGCGCCGCGGTCTGTCCCAGCAGATGTTTATCGATGCCGGACAGTTTGACCACATTGTTCTTCTCAACGGTTGCCGTGACGCCTTCGGGCAGCGGAAAATCAATCGGATGCGAGTACCCCAGACTGAACAGCAGACTCTTGCCTTTGAGTTCAACACGATATCCGATGCCATTGATCTCCAGCA
>DDYQ01000232.1:0-3299 GCA_002348005.1 Desulfobacteraceae bacterium UBA2230
ACCCGATTACGATTTCATCGTCGAAATCTATTTCTCCCGAAACGTTTCCGGTTTCCTGAGCGATCGTGACCGTTTCATCCTGTGTGAAGGCCATGCCAAGATAAAGATCCGAAAATCCTTCGGCCATGCTGGATCCAGGAAGAGAAAGCATTAAGGCCAGAGCTGACAGAAGCAGGAGTAATTTGAATTTCATCACAAAGATCTCCTTTCATGCGTGATTGATAATGAACACCCGAAAATTCCGATCGCGGGAGGCCGCGTTTTCACCGGAGACGTCAGGCAATGCTGAGATGAAAGTGTATTGACTACCCTTCTCGCAGCGATTGCCATGCCCTCTAGAAAAATTTGCGCCAGCTCGCCAAAACCCGAAAGCACCTGATATTGTAGATTTTTACGGCAATCAGAGAACGACTTGCGGGTCAATTATCGGAAGAAAAATACCTAGTCGTTTAGAAATAAATTTCATAGTGTATTTACAATGAAGAAAAACAGCACCGGCCAAAACGCGATGATTGAATGCAGACGGGTGATTTTCTGCTGCACCATGGCGGCCGGACATTCAGCGACCTCATCTTGAATTCGCATCCCTCCTCGCGGTCCAAGGGAAGACATGTGCACTGGAAAGTGCACACGAATGAAATTATTTGCACCCGGATCGTCCGGGGCGGCGACAGAAGGCGTTTGGCGGACACTGTCAGGCAGACCGCACAGACACGACGCCAATTCAGATAGATCAATTAATTCGATCGATTAAGATGTCGGAAACAGGACGTCTGCGCCGCCCTCTGCGGCCCGAAGCGGCACAGGTTGGATGGCATAATAGTTGCTGAGAAAATGCAGGCAAACCGAACTGCTCGATAATGGCGAACCATCCGAAAGGGTGGGGAGCAAAGCCGCTGGCCTGAATCTTCTAGTGTCTGGAAGACATGGTGTCAGGGCTGCCGAAGGCAAACGGTTGCATCCTCCGCGGATACGCCGGTTGTCGAACTGATACGGAGGATCGCATGCCGAATCGTTGCCACCGCCCCGTCAATGTCTCTGTCCTGCTCGGACTCACTCTGCTCTTGGTATTTTTGCGCGTCAGCAGCACGCTCTCGGCCGACACGTACAGTGTGCCCCAGACCACTGGGGTGACGTTGGCCTGGGACGGCACGGAACCGGCGCCCGATGGCTATCGTTTGTATCAACGCGCAGAGGGCCAGACCTACGACTACAGCCAGCCTGTATGGACAGGCACCCATACGTCTTGCACGGTCTATAATCTGGCGTATGACAGCAGGTATTATTTTGTCGTGCGGGCTTATTTGGGCGCGGAGCAGAGCGGTGACTCCAATGAGGTAACCTTTGTGTCACCCTCGCCTGCCGCAACGACATACACCCTGTCGGCTTCCGCTGTCGGCGGGGGTTCGATATCGCCATCTGGTGATGTGATCGTAAACGGCGGTGCCGATCAAATCTTCTCCATCTCGCCCGGCATTGGGAACTATATTGCCGACGTTCTGGTGGACGGCGTGTCCGTGGGCCCGGTTGCCAGCTACGCATTCGTTCACGTCACGGCCAACCATTCCATCAGCGCCCGGTTTGCGCTTATTACCAGCACCATCACGGCTTCGGCGGGTTCCGGGGGCAGCATTTCTCCGGCCGGCGTCACTATCCTGGATTACGGCAAAAGTCAAAGCTATGCCATCACCCCTGCCTTGGGGTACCGGGTGGCGGACGTGCGGGTGGACGGCGCTTCGCTCGGTCCAATCGGGTCCTACACCTTTGCCAAGGTGACTGAAAATCACACTATCCACGCGGTGTTTATCGCGGACACCTTTACCATCACATCATCTGCCGGACCAAACGGCACGATCTCTCCGTCAGGCAGCACCCCTGTGTCCTACGGTGGTACCCAGTCCTATGGCATATCGGCGAACGACGGCTACACCATTGCCGACGTGGTGATCGACGGCGTTTCCTTCGGCAGCATGGATACTTACACATTCTCCAATGTCCTGAAGGGGCATACGATCCACGCCGTGTTTGCTGCGGCAAACCAGGCGCCCATTGCAGATGCGGGTCCCGACCAAGTGGTGGATGAAGGTCAGGCGGTTACGCTCAGCGGTCTCAACTCCATCGATGCGGATAACGAAATCACTCGCTATCAATGGCGTCAGATGCAGGGTCCGTCGGTGGTCCTGAGTTCTCCGGATGAACCATTGACCACTTTCAAAACACCGAATGTAGACCGCTCAGGGGCTGCGCTGATATTCGAACTGCTGGTGACCGATGCCAGCGGGGCCACATCCAGTGACAGTTGTATTGTCAATGTGAGTTGGTCGAATATGACACCTACTGCCGATGCGGGCGTGGATCAAACGGTGCAGGAGGGGGCCCCTGTCGTGATCGACGCCTCTGGTTCGACAGACGCGGATGACGGCATCGTATCGTATGCGTGGGTCCAGACGGCCGGGCCCGCCGTGCCCCTGTCCGACGCGCAGTCCGCCTCACCATTCTTCAAAGCCCCCTATGTCGGTACCGAAGGGGCCGCATTGACCTTCGAAGTTACGGTAACCGATGCCGGGGGACTTAAGGGTACGGACAGGTGTCTGGTCAATGTGAGTCGGGCGTACACCCCGCCCGTTGCCGATGCCGGCACGGACCAGCAGGTCACCGCAGGGCAGCAGGTGCTTTTGGATGGTTCGCGGTCAAACGACCCCGATGGCCGGGCGATCGTATCCTTTCGCTGGAAGCAGACCCACGGCGCTCCGGTTGAACTTATCGATCCGACCTGCGAGCGTCCGATTTTCGTCGCCCCGGAAGGAAACGGTGAGCGCGGTCCTCTGACGTTCGAACTCAGCGTCACCAACAGCGCCGAGCTGCAGGCAACGGATACGTGCAGGATTAATGTGGCTGCCTCCGCGGACGCTACGGCACCGATTGTAGATATCCAGGATCCGGCAGGTGATCAAACCACCACCAATCAGCCCAAAATCAGTTTTTCCGGTACGGCCTCCGATGACCGGGAAGTCGCCCGGGTGGTTTGGGAAAACAGCGCCGGCGGCAGCGGCGTGGCGGTGGGAACCACCACTTGGAGGGTGGATCGGATCATGCTGAAACGTGGAATCAATGTCATTACGCTGACGGCTTACGATACATCCGGAAATCAGGCCCAAATTACCAGAACAGTCACTCGGCGATGAGAATACCTTTTTGACCCAACGAGCTGTCCGACATAGGAATTGCGGCATTCAACCGGGACATTGAAATGCCTGAATGAATTACGGCACAGAAAGGCGGGGGCGTTTGTCGACCCC
>DDYQ01000232.1:3330-8420 GCA_002348005.1 Desulfobacteraceae bacterium UBA2230
CGAATAAACCTCCTGCGCATCGGGGTCGCGAATCCAGTCCCTGGGGTTTCCGTCCATTTTGGCGCCGATGTCGTCGATCAGTTTGTCGACAATGCTCTCCGGGTCGAAATCCTCTCCGATGTAGGTGCGGATGATCGCCATGATTTTGTTGACCAGGGCTTTGCGGTGGTTGCGATTGGCGAACGCGTCATCCGGCAGGCCGTTTATCGCATTGACGGCCTCAATTAACAGGCTGATAAAATCGTCGTTGATGAAAGCGGAATCCAGGGCCAGAATGGTCACGGCATCCGGTTCGCTGTCGGCCAGGCCGTCGCTGACCACCAGACTGAACACATAGGCGCCCTGCTGGTCGGGAACGAAGGTTGGATCGACCTGGTCGGCATCATACAGCAGCGCTTTGCTGCCTTTCGGTTTAGTGGAAAGGTCCCACTGATAGGTCAGTTCATCGCCGTCGGCGTCATGGCTCCGGCTGCCATCCAGCCAGACGATCTGGCCGGCGGGGACCACTTGATCGCCACCGGCATCGGCAACCGGCGCCACATTGTCGGAGGTGATGACGACCTGATCGGGGAGGCTGGAGTTATCGAAATTGTCGATTACCACCAGTTCGATCGTGTAGGTGCCCAACCGGTCGGCGATGAAGGAAGGTGAGATCGTGTCCGCACCGGTCAGTTCCGCGGTGCTGGCCTCGGGCCTGCCGGTCAACACCCATTGGTAGGTGATAAGGTCCTCGTCTGGATCGTAGCTTCTGTTCCCGTCCAGCAAAATTTCCGCACCCGCCTGTGAAAAGCGCTGATCCTCTCCGGCGTCCGCGATCGGCGCGGCATTTTCCGTGTCTAGAATATTTTCTTCAACGTCCGCTTCCGACGGGCCCTCCAGCGGCGCCAACGGGCTGTCGTCCGCCCCCCCCATCGCCGCTGCCGCACCGGTATTGTTTCTGCCGCCGCTTCCGCCGCCGCATCCTGCAAAGAGCATCACCACCGCTGTCGCCACCGCCAGCATCCATACCGCATGTCGTTTCAATTCCATGAGAACCTCCAGGCACATGAGTTGTAATTTAATGGGCGGTTAAGCATCAATGATGCCAAAAAATATAACCAAGTATTTACAGTACCTTAAAATTTAAGGCCGAAGAATTATGTAATTCAGTACATAGTTTTTGGATGGGTGTAAGGGCCGGAATGTGAATCGATTTACTGTACCAGGGCCGCGGCGCAGCCCGCGCCGCCATCACATCCCATGGGTGTCCTCAGCGCCTCAAAATCGCCGAACCGCTCTTGACCCCCCGGATACGTTATCTACCTTCTTGAATATCGGTCGTTGTGGAAACAGTTCCGCAGCGCCATGATCAGGAGGGGGAGATGAAGAAGACATACAATGGAAACTGCCACTGCGGCGCCGTGCGGTTTGAGAGCGACATCGATCTGGCCGAGGGTACCAGCAAGTGCAATTGTGGGATCAATATGCAGTCTCATGGTAAACGGCTGGCGTGGGCAACGCTGTTCATTTTTATGCTCGGCACCTGGATGCCGCCCAGCATCCTGGCGCACCATGGCTGGGGCTGGGCCACGGAAGAAGAGTTTGAAATTACGGGCGAGATCGTCGACGTGCGTCTGGGCAACCCTCACGGCGAGGTGACGCTGGCGGTGGGGGATGAAACCTGGATTGTCGAAGTCGGCCAGCCGTGGCGCAATGAACGGGCGGGGCTCACCGAAGCGATGTTCCAGAAGGGACGGACGATGACCGCGCACGGGCATCGCTCATCCCGGCAGGCGGAGCGCTTGGTGAAGGCCGAACGGGTGGTCATCGACGGGCAGGACTACATCCTGTACCCGGACCGCCAATCCTGACGGCGATGATGGATGGCTGGGCCGCCGCGCTCCAAGCGACAGCGCTGGCCGGGGCGTTGCGCGGCTCCGTATGGGCTTATCCGCTCGTCAACGCGGGACACCTTCTGGGCGTCGCGCTCCTGATCGGCGCCATCGTGCCGCTCGACCTCCGTCTGCTCGGCGTTTGGCCAGGGGTCTCTTTGGCGCCGCTGTGGCGGGTGTTGACGCGCACCGCCGGTGTGGGGCTGGGGATAGCGGTCGTCTGCGGCGCGCTGCTGTTCATCACCCGCGCTGCGGAGTACACCGGCTCCAGCCTGTTCGTCATCAAAATGGGTGCCGTCGGCATCGGCACGGTCAACGCCCTGATCGTACGGCTGGCCGTACCGGGTGAACGGCGGAACGCGGGGGTNNGGGGCGGATTTCAGTCCGCCGGCCGGTATTCGGGCAGCGGCCGGCGTTTCGCTGGCGGCCTGGCTCGGCGCACTCACCCTGGGTCGCCTGATCGGCTACTTTTAGAATCCCGGTCCGCGTGATCCTTCCAGGCAATGTGATGAGAATACAAGGTTACATCGCGCTGCTTCTCTTTATCGGTGCAGCGGCTGCAACGCCAGGCTGTGCCCAGGACCTGAGCGGCCGGGAACTGATCGATGCCCTCCGCCGGGGCGGCTACAACATCTATTTTCGTCACGCCGCCACCGACTGGTCCCGGGACGATCACATCTCCGGGCCGGGCGATTGGACGAGCTGCGATCCGCAGCGGATGCGCCAGCTTTCGGCGGAAGGCCGGACGGTTGCGGAAGGGATTGGATCGGCCATCCGGAGCCTGGGCATTCCCATCGGCCGGGTATTCGCCAGCGAGTACTGCCGTGCGCGCGAAACCGCACAGCACCTGGGGCTCGGCCCCGTATCGCCGACCCTGGCGGTCATGAACATGCGCGCGGCGCAGTTCTTCGCAGGCGGTCGGCAAACCTTGATCGAGCGCGCCCGCCAGGCGCTTTCGACGCCGCCGCAGGCAGGCACCAACACCGTGTTCGTTGCCCACGGCAATCTCATGCAGGCAGTCTCCGAAGCCTATGTCGTCGAAGCCGGGGCGGCTGTGTTCTTGCCGCAGGGCAACGGCCAATTTCGACTGGTGGCCAAACTCACCCCCGAAGCGTGGCATGCGCTCGCCCGGGAGCACACACCCGAACCGCCCTCCTGACGACCCCCACAGCGGGATCATTTGTCTAAAGCTCCGCCGCCAGCGGGCGATATCCTACCAGGCTGAATGATCTGCAGCGAACCTTCGATTGGGTCCGGGTATTCGATCCGCACATGAAATGGGCATTGCGTTACAGAAAATGGATGATCATCCTGTCCCTGCTGGCAGGCTGGTATGCGCTCCTGTTCAGTCCCGTGGGGGAATTTCTGGCGGGTTTCACGATTTTCGGATTGATCGTGGTCCTGTTTGTCTGCGGTTGTATTCCCGTCAACCTCGACGACCGGTGATTTTGGTTTCCGATTCCCCCTTGAGGGAGGGAATCGGGTGCGGTGTCCTCACGCGGCGTTGAGCGGGCTCGGTCCCATGCCGCGCGCCTGCTCGGTCATCTGGACCGCGATCTCGGCAAACCGCGGGGCCATGGCCGAACTCAGGTTGAACATTTGGATCCGTTTCGGTTCGATCCCTATTTCTTTCAATATGTTCTGAGCGTGGGCCACGCGCTTACGGGTTCTGATATTTCCTTCCAGGAAATGGCATTCACCTTCCAGTCAGCCTGCCACATAGAGCGCATCGGCTCCGCCTTCGATCGCCGAAAGCAGGTGCAGGATATCCATCCGGCCGGAGCAGGGGACCTGGATCACCTTGATATTGGCTGGATAGTTCAAGCGCATGGAGCCGGCCAGGTCGCCGGCCGCGTACGCGCAGTACTTGCAGCAGAAGGCCAGAATCCGGGGTTCGAAGCTGTTGGTCATGGATTTCCCCCTTTCCGCGTTCGGGTGTTGCCGCAGGGGCGGAGGCCCGCCCCTGCGCGAGGTTGATGACGGGCGGTCAGGATGTGGTGAAAAGCGCCCGGCTTTTGGCGATCAATTGTTCGTCCGTAAAGTGTTTCAGGGTGATGGCCTTGCCGGGGCATTCAGCCGCGCAGGTGCCGCAGCCATGGCACTGGGCCGGGTCGATCACCGCATAGGAATGCTCGTCGATATGCGGGATACCGTACGGACAGGCCCGTACGCAGGTCAGACAGACGGCGCAGCGTGCCGTGTCGACCGTGGCCACCACTCCGCCCACCGTAAGGGCGTCTTTGGCCAGAATGGTCATCGCCCGACTGGCGGCGGCCTTGGCTTGCGCGATGCTCTCTTCCAGCGGTTTCGGGTAGTGCGCCAGGCCGGCCAGGAAGATGCCTTCCGAGGCGAAATCGACCGGCCGCAGCTTGGCATGCGCCTCCACCAGGAAGCCGTCGCTGTTGACCGGCACCTTGAAGTGCTCGAACAGCGCCCGGTTCTCGTTGGAGACAATGCCCGTGGCCAGCACGATCAGATCCGGCTGAATGCGAACCGGCCGGCGCAGCACATGATCGGTGACCGTCAGCAGCAAGGTGCCGTCTCCTTTCATGGCCACACTCGGTTTGTTCTCCGGTTCGTAGCGGATGAAAATCACCCCTGCGCTGCGGGCTTCCTGATAGAGTGATTCGCGGAAGCCGTAGGCGCGGATATCCCGGTAGAGAATGAAGACCTTCATTTTGGGATTGATTTTCTTGAGCGCCAGAGCCCCCTTGAGGCTGTGCGTGCAGCACACCTTGCTGCAGTAAGGCCGCGTGGGCAGGCGCGATCCGACGCACTGGATGAAGACCGCGCTCTGGGCGGTGAGCAGCCGTTCGTCCGGCCGGTCGAGCAGGGCATCCATCTCCAGATGGGTGAATACGTTGGCGTGTTTGCCGTACAGGTAGTCTTCGGGGATCGATTCCTGGCCGCCGGTGGCCAGGATGGCCACGCCGTGCTCGACGGTGGTGGAGCGGCCGCTGCCGTGGGTCAGGGTGGTGCTGAAGTGGCCCAGGGCGCCGCGGGTGGCGCTCACTTCGCTGTCCAGGTGCAGATCGATGCCGGGGTGCGAACGCACGGCTTCAACGGTTTGCCTGAGGTAATCGCCGACCGCCTGTCCCTGCCAGGTCGTGCGCAGCTGGCGTGCGACGCCGCCCAATTGCCCGGTTCGTTCCACCAGGTAGACCTTGCAGCCCTGGCGGGCCACCCCCAGGGCGGCCTCCATGCCGGCGATGCCGCCGC
>DDYQ01000104.1:0-3672 GCA_002348005.1 Desulfobacteraceae bacterium UBA2230
AAAGGCATCACCCGCCTGGTACTGGCGTCCTGTGTGTGCTGCCCGCTGAATTTTGTATGCAGCGCCTGCACCGATCAGCGCAGCCGCCTGAAACACGGACTGTTCAGCGGTACGGGAATCAGCCGCTCCATGGTGGAGGCCTGCAACCTGCGCGGCGAGGTGCTTCGAATCATTGCCGATGATTCAGAACTGGCACTGAACCGGTTTATCCGTCTGATGAATCGATCGGTGAAGCGAGCCAAACGTCTGAAGGTCTTTTCCATGCCGGCGAGAAATTATCATTTTACCACGGCGGTGATCGGAGACTGTGAAGCGTCCCTTCACAGCGCCTGGACCCTGGCCAGGGCCGGCATGGACATTGTCTGGCTGGAGGCGGGCGCAAACCTTCCCCGGCAATTGCAGGATTACCCCAATCTGACCCGCTGGGAGCAGGCTTCTGTCATGGAGTTGAGCGGAACTCTGGGCGATTTTCGAATCCGGATTCAGGCCGAAGGCTCGGAACAGATCATGCAGGCCGGGGCGGTGATTCTCGGCGAGCGGGCCAGAAAAACCATTCAGTATATTCATCAGGAAGGACTACCCGGAACCTACGTCGACGCTGCCATTCAGGAATCCGGGCAACACGGCATTCCCTTTCTCTACCCGGGTGCAACCGCAATTCCGGGACTTTATCTGGCGGACCCTCCGGGCGTTCAGGTTTCCAAGCGCCAGAAAGGAGAGGCTGCCGCCGTGCTGGCCGCTGCGGTCATGCCCCGGGGACCGAGACAGAGCAAGGGTTTTACCGTTCATGTGGATGAAAACCTGTGCAGGGGATGTGGTCGCTGCCTTCAAGCGTGTCCCTATCAGGCGATTACAATGAAACGAAACGAACTGGGCGTCTGGACCTCCACGGTTGACGCCGCCTTGTGCAAGGGATGCGGCAACTGCATTTCGGTGTGCCCCACCGGCGCCGCGGACAGCCCTTATCGCAACCAGGCCTATCTGGAACAGATGCTGGAAGAAGTGCTGGGAAATTCCGAGCTGACCGACTGAAACGTGCAATATGATGACTCTTTGATTGTGAAAAAATGAACGAATTCAATATTATATTATTTTTGTGCAACTGGGGGCCCCATGTGGCGTTCCAAACCCTTCAGGACAGAAGAGAGAAAATTCCTTCTGAAATCAAAATGGTAAGGATTCCCTGCACCGGACGCATCAGCAAGGCGCTCCTTCTCAAGGCATTTGAAAGAGGGGCGGACGGCGTGGCTCTGGTCGGGTGCCGTCCCGGCGCATGTCGATACGGCAGCGGAACCTTAACGGCTCAGGAAAATACCGATGACGCCCGCCAGATTTTAAACATCATGGGGGTGGGAGAACAACGGCTTCGCCTGGCCACCTTTTTACCGGACGACGGGGAGGGGCTTTTCGAGTTTCTGAAGACTTTTTCCCAGGAAATCCGTACTCTGGGCAAGAGTCCGGTCGAGGTTTCGGAAAAGTCGGCGACAAAAGCCATCGACGTGCAGCAGGTGGCCCGGGCGGTTTCGAAGTACGATATCTTTTCGTGCCAGGATTGCGGAAAGTGTTCTTCGGCCTGCCCCCTGTCCCTGACCGGCAAGTCCTTTACTCCCAGGGCGGTTGCCAGCGCGATGATTGCCGGGGATATCGATTCCCCGATGGTGATCGAAGGGATCTGGTCGTGCCTGACCTGCGGCCGCTGCTATGAACGCTGTCCCCGTGCGGTCAATTTTCCGGAGTTTGTCCGGGAGGTCCGTGAAATCTACCAGGATGCCGGCATTAAAGCCCTCGAACCTCACGGCGGCTTTTTCCAGTCGATGATGCGAGTCCAGGGTTCGGCTTCCCTGAATATGGATCGATGGTCCTGGCTCCCCGAATCGGTTCATCTGAACATGAAAAGCAAGATTCTGTTCTTCGGAGGCTGCGCTCCTTATTTTGACATCTTCTTTCGAAAATNNTTCTCGGACCCCAGACCCAGAATATTCTTCTGGATTCCCTTCGTTTGCTTAATTTTTTCGATGTTCAGCCGTCAGTGCTTTCCAACGAACGGTGCTGCGGCCATGACCTGCTCTGGACCGGGGATGAGAGGGGATTTCGAAAACTCGCCGTTTTGAATGCCGAAGCCATCCATGCCTCCGGCGCCGAGCAGGTGATCACCGCCTGTCCAGAATGCTACCGGACGCTTGCCGTGGATTATCCGCGCCACGGAATCGAAACAAAATTCAAGGTGATCCATCTGTATGATTTTCTGAACCGGGAAATCGAAAAAGGCGCCGTGGGTTTTAAACCCATAGACGCCCACCTGACTTTTCAGGACCCCTGCCGCCTGCTTCAGGAAGAGGAACTGAAGGCGCTTCCCCGAAAACTCATCGGGCATCTCAAACCCCGAAGCTTCCGGGAAATAAGCGAAAGCGAAACCGGTCCCATATGCTGCGGGGGATGCGCATGGAACGGCTGCGATGCCTACGTCAAAGCCATGCAGGTCAATCGGTTGAAGCAGGCCAGAGCCGGCGGCAGGGACACGCTGGTAACCGCATGCCCGAAATGCCAGATTCACCTCAAATGCGCCATGGAAGATCCCTTTTTGGGCCAGGCCCTGGGCATGGACGTCAAAGATCTGACCAGCCTGATAGCGCAATCCATTTATTGGGCTTAAACGACAGGCGAACCGGGTTTTCGCCTCAGGATAGAAGGAATGACAATGGAAGACAAGAATCCCACCCCAGCTTCCCAGGAAGCGCGAATCGGCGTTTATGTTTGTCAGTGCGGCCTGAATATCGCTCAGACGGTCGATTGCGAAAAAGTGGCCGGAATTGCGGCGGATTTGCCGAACGTCGTCGTCGCGCGCAGCGTCACCTATTCCTGTTCGGAGCCGGGACAACAGGAAATGAAGGCAGATATTCTCGAATACGGCCTGAACCGGGTCGTGGTGGCTTCCTGTTCTCCCCGGCTTCACGAATCGACCTTCCGGCAGATGGTCCAGTCGGTCGGCATCAATCCCTATATGCTGGAGATGGCCAATCTTCGGGAACAGTGCAGCTGGGTGCACATGCACGACCGGCAGGGGGCCACGGAAAAGGCGATGGATCTGGTCAGAATGGCGGTCGGCCGGGTCCGGCATCTTCGTCCCCTGACCGAACAGACCCTTCCGATGGCCCGAAGGGCGCTGGTGATCGGCGGCGGCGTGGCCGGTATCCAGTCCGCCCTGGATCTGGCCGATAACGGCTACGAGGTGGTCATGGTGGAAAAAAAACCGTCGATCGGCGGGGTCATGGCTCAGCTGGACAAAACTTTTCCCACCATGGATTGTTCCATCTGAATTCTCGGTCCAAAGATGACGGATGTCGGTCGACATCCCGGAATTAAACTCTACACGCTCAGCGAAGTGGCGGATGTAAAGGGCAGTGTTGGCAATTTCGAGGTTCGAATTGTCAAAAAGGCCCGGTATGTGGATCAAACCCAGTGCACGGCCTGCGGAGAATGCGCCAAGGTCTGTCCGGTGGTGCGCCCGGATGAATTCAATCTCGGCCTTTCCTCCCGCAGGGCGATCTACTCCCCCTTTCCTCAGGCAGTGCCGTCGTCCTATGTGATTAACATCAACGAATGCCTGGGACACACCCCCTCGGTATGCGCCAAGTGCGTGACGGCCTGCGCCAAGGGCTGCATTGATTTCGG
>DDYQ01000104.1:3895-5752 GCA_002348005.1 Desulfobacteraceae bacterium UBA2230
AACATTACCCGGACATGGATATCAAAGTATTTTACATCGATATCCGCGCGTTCGGAAAAGGATTCGAAGACCTTTATCTGCGAAGCCGAAGATCCGGGGTCAAGTATCTCCGGGGACTGCCCGGCACGGTTGAGGAGCTTGCCGACAAACGCCTCAGGGTGGCGGTTGAGAACACGGCGACCGGAAACCTGGAATACCATGAACTCGACATGCTGGTCCTGGCCCTGGGCATCAAGCCATCGGCAAGCACCCAGCGGATTCAGGAGATGCTGGGGCTCCAGCTGACGCCGGACGGATTTTTCCTGGAAGCCCATCCCAAACTCCAGCCCGTGGATGCGGCCACCCGGGGTATATTTTACGCCGGGTGCGCCGAAGGACCCAAGGACATCAAGGACAGCGTCACTCAGGGTTCAGCGTCGGCCGTTCGAGCCATACGGCTGATGCACAAGGGCGAGATCAGCTCAGAGCCAATCATTTCCGAGGTCATGGCCGAACATTGCACGGCTTGCGGCAAATGCGCGGAGGTATGCCCGTACAATGCCATCACCGTGGACAAGGCCAAAAAGACCCCGGCCGTGGTCAATGCCGCGGCTTGCGCCGGTTGCGGCACCTGCGGCGCGGAATGCCCCTTTGGTGCGATCGTCATGAATCATTTCACCGATGAGCAGATTACGTCCCAGATTGACGCGATGCTGGCCGAAAATGCCGATAAAAAGGTCCTCACCTTTGCCTGCAACTGGTGTTCTTATGCCGGCGCGGATTATGCCGGCGTTTCCCGGCTTCAGTATCCGTCCAGCGTTCGCCTGATCCGCACGATGTGTTCGGGCCGGGTGGATGAAAAATTCATCTGGCGCGGTTTTGCCAAGGGGGCGCCGGTGATTCTGGTCAGCGGCTGCCACATCGGCGATTGCCATTACATTGATGCCAATCACTGGACCAAGAAGCGGGTGGCCAGGGTTCAAAAAAAGATGGAGAAACTCGGCATGCGTCCGGAACGGCTTCAACTTGAGTGGATCAGCGCTGCGGAAGGAATCCGTTTCGCCGGGGTCATGGATCGAATGGAAAAACTCCGGCAGCAGGTGTCTGCGGAAGAAATCGCGCGGACGATTGAAATTCTGTCAAAAAACAAATAGACGCAAGGCCTGAGGTTGATGCGGCGGTACCCGCCTACAGGATTTTGCGGGCAGGCGCAAGGCGTAAATTACGTTGATCTTTGCACTTGAGCGGAAATCGGCGACAAAAAACCGGTGCGGCGAGAGGCATACGCCTCTCTCCGCACGCATTGCAAAGACGGCTTGTTGAAATAGCAGTGAAACTCAGCTGACAATCATCACGGTTGTGTCGGCCATATGAAGAACCTTTTGCGAGACGCTGCCGATAAGGAATTCTTTGACGGCCGTTAAACCTCTTCTCCCCATGATGATAATGTCGTAACCTGCCTTGGATTCGGAGACGATATCCCTTACGACGCCTTTCTTTTTGGGCTCGGCTTTGACGGCAATGTTCTTGAAACCAGCATCCTCGAGGGATTTTTTGGCAACTTTCAAAGCGGCCAGCACGAGTTGCTTTTTTTCTTCCTCGAGGGCGCAGAAAGTCGTCCGCTGGGATAGAAAATGGGCGGTCAGCTCGGGGCTGGCCATTTCGCAGAGGGTCGCGACGTCTTGCATCACGCTCATCAATGTGATTTCGTGGTCTGCGGTGAAATGATTTGCAACGAATTCCACGGCTCTTTTGGCATTTGGAGAGTCATCAAAAGCAATGAGTATTTTTTTTGTCATCGTAATACCTCCTTTTCTGATTTTATCAATATATGTTCTGCGCCTTGTTTTAACGATGCTGTCGACAGCTAAGGTTTGG
>DDYQ01000192.1 GCA_002348005.1 Desulfobacteraceae bacterium UBA2230
GGAAGGCTTCCCCAGGGTGAGCTGTAAATGATGAAGACAGAAACTTGCCGTCGCTGCACCTTGTCGCTTCTGCTTGTGCTGGCATTAGCCTCATCTTTTTCCGTGGCTGCCGATGAACCGCCCTCACAGGCTCCGGGTTATGGGGCCTTGCCCTATTCGCCTCCCGAACCCGGCAGTTACACGCTACCGAGTATGGGCGAGGCGGCGGACGGGCAGGTGCTGGAGTCGAGCGGTCAGCCGGTGACGCTGCACCAGTTGTATGCGGGCCGTATGGTGCTGCTGAGCTTTATCTATGCAACCTGCGACGATGCCAATGGCTGCCCGCTGGCGACGATGGTGCTGCATCGCATCCAGTCTGCATTGAGGGGCAGGCCGGAGTTGGAGGGCCGTTTGCGGCTGATCACGCTGAGTTTCAATCCCAAGCACGACACGCCCGAGGTGATGGCAAAGTACGGCGAGAGTTTTCAATCGGGCGGCATCGACTGGCATTTTCTCACCACGCGCTTGGAGACCGAATTACAGCCGATCCTGCGCGATTATCAGCAATCCGTGGACCGGGAAGTGGATGCGCAAGGCCATCCCACGGGCAAGTTTTCGCATCTGCTGCGGGTTTATCTGATTGACGAGGAGCGGCGGATTCGCAACAGCTACACCGTCTCGGTACTGCATCCCGATCTGGTGCTGTCGGATATCGAAACGCTGCGGCTGGAATCGAGCGCGCCAGCAAGGCCGGCGGCGAACGCGCCGGCCTCCGCGCCGATTCGGGCGGGGGACGACAAATCGGGTTATGAGCGTCCGGACTACCAAACGAACTCGGCTGCGCTGGCGCAGCGCCAGGGCCCGCCGGCTGATCTCTTCCGGTGGGCACGTCAGCCGGTCCTGGGGCTGCCACCCTTGCCGACCCCGGCGGACAATCCGATGACGCGGGAGAAAATTGCGCTCGGCCGCAAGCTGTTCTACGACCGGCGGCTGTCCCTGAATCAGACTTTTTCCTGCGCCATGTGCCACATTCCGGAGCAGGGTTTCACCAGTCAGGAGCAGGCCACCGCCATCGGTATCGAAGGCCGCACAGTGCGCCGCAATGCGCCGACGATCTACAACGTGGCCTATCTGACTTCGCTGTTCCACGACGGTCGCGAATCTACGCTGGAGAATCAGGTCTGGGGACCTTTCCTGGCGGCCAACGAGATGGGCAACCCGTCCGTCGGGGCTGTCATCGACAAGCTGAATTCGCTGCCGGATTATCGGGGTCTTTTCGAAAAGGCTTTCCGTCGTGGGCCGAGCATGGACGCGGTCGGGCAGGCGATTGCCAGCTACGAGCGGACACTGGTATCCGGGGATGCACCCTTCGATCGCTGGCATTACGGCCGTAGAGCCGATGCGTTGTCGCCGGCGGCGCAGAGGGGTTACGCGCTATTTGCCGGCAAGGCCGGCTGTGTGCAATGTCATACGATCGGAGCCAAGTCGGCGCTGTTCACCGACAATCAGTTGCACAATACCGGGCTCGGATATCAGGAAAGCATGCGCCGCGAACCTGCCACTACTCCGGTTCAGGTGGCGCCCGGTGTGACATTTGATCTGTCTGCGGCCAGCATCGGCCAGGTCGCCGAGACTCGCCCCGGTGACCTGGGTCGCTACGAGGTCACGCAAAACCCGGCGGACCGCTGGAAATACCGGACGCCCTCCCTGCGCAATATCGCGCTTACCGCGCCGTACATGCACCATGGCGGGATAGGCTCGCTGCGTGAGGTGGTCGAGTTCTACAATCGGGGCGGCGTGCCCAACGAAAATCTGGATCCCCTCATCCAGCCGTTGCATCTTGGCGAGGACGAAATTGAAAGCCTGGTCGACTTTCTGGAGTCGCTGACCGGCAGCGGTGTTGACACGCTAGTCTCCGATGCCTGGAGCGCGCCGGTCGGAGAGCGCTGAACTTGCCTGACATGGTGGGGCGGCGCCCATAAGCCGAGATGGGCCGGCATCTTGCCGTGCCGCTGGTCATAATCCTCGAGCAGGAAAGCGGCATAAGGTCCTTTATTGCAGGCAGTTTGCTCGGTAAGGCGATCTGCGAATCTGAATGGCCGTCTGATGATGGGCACAAGCAAGAAGACAAGCATGTGCTGATACGCTGGAACTTTTTGCAACGGACCGGCGTCCCATTTGGCGGCATTTGCCGCTTACCTTGTGAGGAAATCCATGGAACTGATGATTCTGAGCCTGACCTTGGTAGCTATTGCTCTGATTTTGAGTTTTGACGTGGCTGAACCACGTCAGGCAGTCAGGGTGATTGATCGTGATGCGGAAAGGCGTTTGGAACGCTGGATGGCTGAAAGGCCTTAGCCGAGGGTGTTCCCTCCCCATCGGGGGACGTGCTGCCCGTAAAAAACCCGGCTTATGGCCGGGTTTTTTACGGGCTTCTTTCAGGGAGCTCACGGAGTGGTGTCCTTCACAAATGCTTCAGATCAAATTGATCGCGGGTTGCATTGCGAAGCTGGGTCTCGAAGGGTTCGATTTTTTCACTGGGCATTTGGCAGATAACCCGAACGCCTCGCTCGGTGTAGTCTTCGAGACGTTCCTCGGCGCCATGGCTGTCCAGGCACCGATAGAGGCTACCCATTTGGTCAAAGAGCACTTCGACCGCGATCCGGAGCCGAGGGAACTCCTCGCGCCGGTCCGCTTTGCGGAGCGCTTCACTCGCCGTACCCCCGTAGGCGCGCATCAATCCGCCGGCACCTAGCAGAGTCCCGCCGAAATAACGGATCACGCCGACGACAATGAAGTCCAGCCCCTGCCCCTCAATAACCTTGTAGATAGGTTGTCCGGCCGTTCCTGTCGGTTCACCACCGTCGCTGTAACGGTATTGCTGGCCCATACGATAAGCCCAACACAGGTGGGAGGCTTCCGGGTGTCGCTGAATCAGGGTCTGCAGAAACTGGTTCGCCTCGGTCGTCGTCCTGATGTGTCGGGCGTAGGCCAGGAAGCTTGAACCTTTGATGCTGTCGCGGTGCTCTGCTACGCCCTCAAGAGTGATGAAGCGTTGGTTCGTGGAATACGTTTTATCTGTCACCGATTCCATTCTATCAAGTCCCGTATGGCGAGGGTTTCAGCAGATTCCCCCCTTCAGTGAAGAAGTACTGTTCCAGGACCCTTGCCGTCGCTTCGCCGAAGTCATGGCCAGTCAGTGCCAGCAAAGCGTGAGTCTCTTGTTGCTCCAACTGCCATAGGGTCGCAAGTTGACGGATCAGTTGAAGGATTTCCTGTTTGGTATCCCCTGACAGGGGTTCCCGCAAGCTTTTTCCTTCACGGCGCAGCAGGCATTCCACCAGCACGGCATGAAAATATCGTAATCCGTGAACCGGGTGGGTGTTCATGTCGCTGATGAGGTAATCAAACTTCTCGGCAAACATCGCGTCGTGCAGATAGGCCGTGAAATGACCAGCCTCATGAGCCCGCTGCAGGAGTCGAAAGAAGTGACGCTGAGCATGATGCTCCGTGGGGTCATGAAAGAATTTCCAGGCATGCTCCAGGTCGTGGATGAGGAATTCGAAGCCATTGGCCTTGCCGAGG
>DDYQ01000055.1:0-5769 GCA_002348005.1 Desulfobacteraceae bacterium UBA2230
TTCGGCAAGGCCCTGGGCGGCGCCAGCGGCGGCTATACCAGCGGCCGGCGCGAAATCATCGAATTACTGCGACAGCGCTCGCGACCCTATCTCTTCTCCAATACGCTGGCACCCATGATCGCCGCCGCCACCTTAAAGGCGCTCGAAATGCTGAGTGCCTCCACCGCCCTGCGAGACCGCCTGGCCGACAACACGAGCTATTTCCGCCAGGGTATCGGCGAATTGGGTTTCACGATCAAACCGGGTGACCACCCTATCGTTCCCATTATGCTTGGAGATGCCGCCCTAGCGCAGAAGATGGCTGCCGCCATGCTTCAGAAAGGTGTCTACGTGGTCGGCTTTTTCTACCCTGTAGTACCGATGGGCCAGGCCCGCATCCGCGTGCAGCTGAGCGCCTTGCACACGCGGGAGGATCTTGATTTTGCGCTGGGATGCTTTGCCAGGGTGAAGAAAGAAATTGGATTATAGTGTCCTGTTTGCATGGCGCCGGGTGACGGTCTTACAAAAGAAAAGCTGAAGGGCTGAAGATCTTATCCGGTCCTGAATCCGGCCAAATCAAGCTTGCCTTCGCGCTTATCTTTGAATGTCGGACGCCTTACGAATGTCGATGATCTTGCTTTTGTCGGCATATTCCATGGTCTCATAGCGCGTGATCCGCTGCAGCCGAAGGGTGATCTCGCGCATGCGGCCGATCTGTTCTCCGATTTTGATCAAATAGGGCCGCCCCCCGTCCGCAGCGGCCATTTTGGCTTTCATGATATCGGCGTAACCTGAAATCGCCTGCAAGGGCTGATTGAATTCATGGCAGACGGCGCCGGCGGTTTCCAGAACGCCTTGCAGTCTCTCCTTGTGCAGGCGATCCTGGGCAGCACGGTTCTTTTCGGTCAGGTCCGCCAATACGGCCACGCAGCCGGTTGTGCGGCCGGCCTCATCGCGCACCGGCGCCAGGTTGAAAAGGAATTCGCGCCGCCGGCCGTCGGCGCACTGCACCTCAGACTCGAAGGTGTGGAAAATGCCCTTGTCGAACATGATACCTTCCTGGCGCCGGTAAACGGCCGCCAGATCGGGTGGAATCTGTCCGGGCAACTCCTGCGGGCGGCGGCCGATGAAGTTGTCCCGCGTCAACCCTAGAATCTCGCATGCAAAAACACGGTTGCAGCCCAGGAAAATTCCATTCGGATCTTTGAAGTACACGGGATTGGGCATAGTATTGATCAGCGTATCCAGGAGCTGAAGGTAGCCGCGCAGGCGGTCCTCGCTGGTCTCATGGCGGCGTTCACGGTCGAGCGAATCCTCCTGCAGTATATGAACGCGCCCGGCGGCCTTCTTGAGGACGGTTTGCAGGCGCCGGATTCGATTTTGCTGTGCGTGCATCCGGAACAAGGCCCAGCCCAGGGCACCGCAAAGCATTAAAGAGATGATCCAGGACATTGCCTGCATATGAACCCCTGGTCTTTTAGAAGTGCGGTTGAATGAAAAAGCGATTCCGGGTCGTTTTCAGCGCAGGATGATATTAGCCGGTTCAGGCGGCCCACGTCCAGAATTTTACTCGATCACCGCTGCTGGACGGTTGAGTATCGATCGGTTTTACGCTAAGCTGCTGCTAGTTTTCTGGCATCAACCAATTGTCACAAATGGGTACGGCGTGCCGACCACCACCGTGCGCCGGGTAACCGGAAAGCCGTTCCAGGCTGCCGATGAGAACCATCGCAACGTGCTTCCAGGTAGCAGGCCATTCCGATATTTTCGACCGGTATAAAGCTTCGGTCAAGACAGCCGATAATGCTCAGGTGCATCGGAGTGGGTGCCGATGGCTATCCGAACGGAGTCATAAGGATAATGGGTGAGAGCAGGGTGCTGGTGGCGCTCCGCCGCGTCGTGTCGCGGCAATGGCCCGCAATGGTGATGGTGGGGTGGATGACGTTTTTCGTCGTCTCCGCCGCCTGGGCCGATATCTATGTCTATGTCGACCGTTACGGCGTCATGCATTTCACCAACACACCTACCTCCAGCCGCTACCGCGTCTACATGCGTGAAACCCCGAAACGAACCACACCCCGCCCCCACTCGACCGCCACGTACGATGACGTGATCTCCGAGGCGGCACGCCGTCACGGCGTCAATTTCTCGTTACTGAAGGCATTGATTCATGTCGAATCGTACTTTGACCCTAAGGCAGTTTCCAAGAAAGGCGCCTTGGGGCTGTGTCAGATCATGCCCCAGAACCTGCAGATCCTGAACATCAATGACCCGTTCGATCCCTGGGAAAACATCATGGGCGGCGCCCGCTATCTGCAACAGATGTTGGAACGTTTTAATGGACAGCTGCACCTTGCCCTGGCGGCCTACAATGCCGGTCCCACGATGGTGGAAAAATACAGCAGCATTCCGCCCTTTCCTGAAACCCAGGAGTACGTCCAGAAAGTCCTCCAATACTCCCGGGCCTACGCCCCCAGCTGAGGTCTTGATTTCGCCGCGCACCATCGCTCGCAGGCACAATTTTCAATATTTATAGTCGATCGTTTAACCAAGATCCACCTCGGCTGTCCGAGAAGAGAGGAGACAAATGAACGCGCAAGCCCAGCTTCAGTGGACCCAGGGCCTTCAATTCGTCGCACGGGCCGATAAGGCTCCGGCGATCGTAATGGACAACTCCGAGGGTGGCAGTGGGCCGTCTCCCATGCAGCTGGTTCTGATGGGCGTGGCCGGGTGCACCGCCATGGATGTCGCTTCCATCCTGCAAAAAAGGCGGGCCGACCTGGGCGGCCTGCAGGTGAACGTCAGCGCCGAGAGAACTGATACGCACCCCCGCCGCTACACCCGTATCGAACTTGAGTATGTCGTAACCGGCCGCGGCCTCAAGGAAAAGGATGTGTCCCGCGCCATCGAGCTGTCGCTGACCAAGTACTGCAGCGCCACAGCTTCGCTGAATGCCGAAGTGAGCAGCCGCTTCCGCATTGTTGAACGAGAGTAAAGGCGGCCCAACTTTAACGCCGACCGGGGTGCCAATCCGCGTGGCGGGGCGCACGCCTTTACGCCGCAGCTACCGGGAGCTGAAACCAACAACGGTATTACGAAGCCGTCGGCGCCAGCACTATGGCCGTGCGGCAGGGCAGATAGAGGCTAAGCCGGTGCGGAGGATGATCCGGATGTTCGGCGCTTAAACTAAAATGTCGTATGGTGCGGTCGATGCGGTCGTGCCCGCCGAACACGGAATCGTCAGAATCCAGAATGACCCGATAGCTACCCCGCGGAACAGGGAAAGCGTAATCGCTGTATGAGTGCACGGGGTGGAAATTGAAGGCCAGGATCAGACCGGCCCGTTCGAAAATCAGGACCTTATCTTCAGTATGGCTGCACAGCCGGTTGGCCCAGGCGACCGAGAATAGCCGCAGCTCACGGGCCATGGCGATCATGGCCTGGTCAAAAAGGTCCAAAGCGTGGTACTTAAGATTCGGATCGTCTCGGAGGTGCCATTGCCGCCTGGCATAATGGTAAGACCAGTTGTTGCCCGGCCGCGGAAAATCAATCCATTCGGGGTGGCCGAATTCGTTGCCCATGAAGTTCAAATACCCGTGCCCGGCCGTGGCCAGGGTGATCAGCCGGATCATCTTGTGCAGGGCCACCCCGCGCTCCACCCTGAAGGTGGCATTCCAATTGCCCATGTGATCGTAAATATCATCGCCGATCAACCGCGAAATCAGCGTCTGGTCTCCTACCAGCGCCTGATCGTGCGATTCAGCATATGAAATGGTGCGTTCGTCGTGGCGGCGGTTGGTCAACTCGCACCAGAGGTCATCCATCGGCCAATCTTCATCACGCACATCCTTGGTCAGTCTGATCCAATAGTCGGGCACATTCAAGGCGAAGCGGTAGTCGAAACCGATACCGCCTTCATGCCATGGCCGTGCCAATCCAGGCATTCCACTGACGTCTTCGGCGATAGTGACGGCATCCGGACGTATGGTGTGAATCAACTGGTTGGCCAGCGCCAGGTAGATCAGGGCGTCTTCGTCCACCTGATCGCCGAAATAGTCCCCGTAACAGGTGAAACGCACACCCAGGCCGTGATGCAGATACAGCATGGAGGTGATGCCGTCGAAACGGAAGCCGTCCACATGAAATTCCTCCAGCCAGTAGCGGCAGTTGGAGAGCAGNNGCGAATGCACCAGGTCGATCAGCACAGCCATTCCCTCGGCATGGGCCGCATCGATCAGGGCTTTCAACTCTTCGGGGGTGCCGAAGCGCGAAGCGGGCGCGAAAAAACTCGAGACATGGTACCCGAAACTGCCGTAGTAGGGATGTTCGGGAACGGCCATGATCTGAAGGACGTTGTATCCGGAGGCTTTGACGCGCGGCAGGATTGTGCCCGTGAATTCGGCATAGGTGCCGACGCGCGCCTCCTCCTGTGCCATGCCGATATGCACCTCATAAATCAGAGGCGGCTCCTGCGGTACTCGAAAATCGCGCACCCGCCATGAGTAGGGCGTTTCGGGGCGCCACACCTGGGCATTGAAGATCAGCGTCCGGGGGTCTTGCACGACGCGGCGCGCCCAGGCCGGGATGCGTTCGCCAACCCCCTTTTCACACGCCACATGCAGCCGATAGAGGTCGCCGTGCCGCAGGCGGTCGCCCGGCAGACGGATTTCCCAGACGCCCTGTCCGTCGATGCGCTGCAGGGCGAATTCTGGAATGGGCTTCCAATTCGATGCTGCACCTACCAGGTGGATGGCCCTGGCGCCGGGCGCCCATTCCCGAAAAACCCACTCCGCGTCTTGAAAATGCAATCCGAAGTAGTCGTGGCCCTGCGCGAAATCCGCCAGCCGTTTATGACCGCTGGTCAGCCGCAATGCGGTTTCGCTGATCCGCGCGATGCGCCGTACAATCACCTCTTGGTAAGCGTTGAGGTAGGGATCGGTGGAGAGAAATCGCGCAAGTCGTTCGCCGTCCTGTCGACTCAGCATCAGGCACCTTCCGCGTCAGGCGATCAATGGCCGTTCCAGCATTTTCTCATAGAGCTCAATGTATTGTCGGGCGTTGACCTCGTGGTTAAAAGTGTCCCGCCCCTGACGCATGATGCGCGCGATCTGGCGCGCTTTGGTGTCTTCGGGCAGGGCATGGAAGCCCATGGCCTCGTCGATGGCCCAGGCGAGGCCGATGGCGTCATAGTTTTGGAACAGAAACCCGCTGCCCGTATCTCGACTCACCTCAAGCGGGCTCACGGTGTCGTGGATTCCGCCGGTTTCATGGGCTACGGGCAGGCAACCGTAAATCTGGCCGATCATCTGCGGGAGGCCGCAGGGTTCGAACAGTGAGGGCATCAGCACAAAATCCGAGGCCCCATAACCCATATGTTCCAACTGCTCGCTGAAATCGCACACGGCCACGCGCTGATGCAGGCCGTGGAAGTTGACAATATCACGAAAAACACTCTGATAATCGCCGTTGGCCACGAATACGAACTGCAGATTGCGCTGCCAGTACTTGGACAGCATCCGGTAAAAGATATCCGAGAGCAGCTGGCACCCCTTCTGAACGGGATCGAGCCGCGAAGGCCAGAAAAAGAGCGGTGCATCCGGGTCCTCGTTCAACCCGAGCATCTTTTGCAGGGTCACTTTGTTGGCGCGTTTGGCGGCGGCGTGGTTGTCGGGAGCATAGGGTACCGGCAGGTGGACATCATCCACGGGGTCGAAGCCGGGATCCGGAGCATTGAGAATGCCGGCCGCACAGCCGGCATTGAACTTATTGACCAGTTCGCCGCGCAGGTGG
>DDYQ01000055.1:5787-6577 GCA_002348005.1 Desulfobacteraceae bacterium UBA2230
GGCTGACCGTGTTGACGAAGTGGGCTGCGAACACACCGCTCACCAGAAAATCGACCGGTATCGTATCGCGCACCCTGTCGTAGTCATCGCCGAACTCGGTGTAGTAGAGGTGGTGCCAGAAATAAGCCGCATCGATTCCGCGGTCTTCGATATGCGCGAGGGTGGTCTTGACCGTATGAATGTTGTGAATGGTGAAGAGACAGGGCACACGCAGTTCCCGGGACATGGCCGGAATCAGTCCGGTCATCCAGTCATTGCAGTGGATCAGATCGGGCTGTACGCGCGGAACGATGTTGTTGATCACCTCGCGCTGAAACGCCAGCGCAATCTGGATGTTTTCCATGCCATAATTGGAATAGACCCGGTTGAGGTAGAAGAAAGCGCGGTCCTCAGCCAGATGCACGCGGTCGGTGGGCATGACGCGCCGCAGCAGCCGTTGCTCTTTGCGCAGAAAGGGCGCCAGTCGGTCCTGGAAAATGGCGCGGTAATCGGGCAGAGCCACGTGCACATCGGCCCCTTGATGAAACAATGCGCTGATCAGCGCGGCGGAAACATCGGCCAGCCCGCCGGCCTTGGCCGTTAGAAAGTTGGCCAAGCCGCCCATTCGATCGGGCAGGTAGGTCACTTCCGGCGTAACGATCAGCACGCGCGGGTTTTTGCGTTTTTTGGCCATTCAAATACCGGTCGATTCTGCTGTTGCCCTGCGTTCGAACAGGTTGATTGTAGTACCTAAATCAAGCCCAGGTCAACAACCCGGGAGTAAAACTGTAGGGAGCACATAAAATGTCCT
>DDYQ01000138.1 GCA_002348005.1 Desulfobacteraceae bacterium UBA2230
ATCTCGCCGGTCATGGCGACATCGCGGCGACTTGGCCGTCTGGTCAGCGCCGAGACCAGCGAAGTGCACATGGCGATGCCGGCCGAGGGACCGTCTTTTGGGATGGCCCCTTCAGGAATGTGGATGTGGACATCCAGTTTACGGTAAAACTTTTCGTCGATATTCAACTGCGCGGCTCTCGACCTTACGAAGCTGAACGCCGCCTGGGCCGATTCTTTCATGACATCGCCGAGTTTGCCGGTCACCGTGACCTGCCCCCGTCCTGGCATGGCCAACGTCTCCACAAAAAGCAATTCGCCGCCGACCTGTGTCCAGGCCATCCCGGTGGCCATGCCGACCTGATCCTTCTCTTCGATTTCGGTGCTGCGAAAGCGCGGCGGCCCAAGGTACTTGTTGACCATGGCCTCGTTGACATTCACGGCCTTATCCGTTCCGTGCTTGACGATCTGATGGGCGACCTTGCGGCAGATAGCCGAAATCTCGCGTTCCAGGTTGCGCACGCCCGATTCGCGCGTATAACGGTTGATGATGGTTTGCAGGGCATTCTTGGAGACCGTGATCTGCTCGGGCTTAAGGCCGTTCAACCCGATCTGCTTGGGGATCAGGAACTTTTCGGCGATGTTGAGCTTCTCGTACTCCGTATAGCCGGGCAGGCGGATGATTTCCATGCGGTCCTGCAGCGGCAGCGGAATATCCGGCAGTGTATTGGCCGTGGTGATGAACAGGATCTCGGACAGATCGTAATCCAGATCGAGATAGTGATCGTTGAACGCAAAATTTTGTTCAGGGTCCAACACCTCCAGGAGCGCGGCGCTCGGATCGCCCCTGAAGTCCATGCTCATTTTATCCACCTCGTCCAGACAGAATACCGGATTGCTGGTACCGGCCTTCTTGAGGCTTTGAATGATCTTGCCGGGCAGGGCGCCGATGTACGTTCGCCGGTGACCGCGGATCTCGGCCTCGTCGCGCACACCGCCCAGCGACAGCCGCACGAAGCGCCGCCCGGTGGCGCGCGCCACGGAACGCGCCAGGGAGGTTTTACCCACCCCCGGAGGTCCGACGAGACAAAGGATCGGCCCGCGGATTTTCTTGACCAGCGCCTGCACCGCCAAATACTCCACGATACGTTCCTTGGGCTTTTCAAGTCCGTAGTGATCTTCGTCCAGGATGCGTTCGGCCTCGGCGATGTCGATATGCACCCGGCTGCGCTCGTACCACGGCAGGCTGATGATCCATTCGATGTAGTTGCGCACCACGGTCGCTTCAGCGGACATGGGCGTCATCAGTTTGAGTTTCTTGAACTCCTGACGCACCTTGTTGGCCGCCTCCCTGGGCATGCGCTTGCGCTTGATACGCTTTTCAATCTCCTGCAGTTCGTCGGCGGCTTCGTCCTCGGCGCCCATCTCTTTACGGATGGCCCGCATCTGCTCGTTAAGATAGTAATTCTTCTGGGTCTTCTCCATCTGCTCCTTGACCCTTGACTTGATGCGCTGATCCATACGGAAGACTTCCATTTCCATCGTGATCAGCTCAACCAGGAGGGCCAGACGATGATCGAGCGACATGGCTTCCAGCAGACGTTGTTTATCTTCTATTTTGAAGGAAAAATGAGAGGCCACCGTGTCGGCCATTTTAGAGTGGTCGGCAATGGCGGCGACCTTGTTCACCAGGTCTTTGGAAATGTTCTTGTTGCTCTTGGCGTAGACTTCAAAATTCTCCTTGACCGTGCGCGCCAGTGCTTCTACGTCAGCTTCAGCAGTGACTTGCTCGACTATCGGCGCAACCTCGACCTGGAAGTAATCCTGGGCGGTTATGAAAGACTTGATGCGACCGCGAGTTTGACCTTCCACCAGGGCCTTGACCGTCCCGTCGGGCAGGCGCAGCAATTGCAGGACAGTCCCGATCACCCCCACTCGGTTGATGTCTTTATCGTTGGGATTGTCGACACCGGCCTTGCGCTGGGTGGCCAGAAAAATCTGCTTCTCTTCAGTGCCCATTGCACTGGAGAGCGCCGCCACTGATTTAGGACGCCCGACAAACAGGGGGGCCACCATATGCGGAAAAACCACAATATCACGCAAGGGCAGAAGCGGCAGGGTAAGCGTGTTTTGCGGATTGTCTTCATTTTTGAAGAAACGGGATATGTTCACCATGATATCAGCTCTGCTCAACAATAGGTTTGATCGCAAGCGCTTGAACGCTTCGATCGTGATCGGCTCTCAAGCTTGCTAGGCTTGTTTTTTGGTTTGTTCATACAGCAGGATCGGATCTTCCTTCTGAAGGACCACGTCCTCGCCGATGACACATTCTTTTACGTTGGAAATAGAGGGTATCTCATACATGATGTCGAGCATGCACGATTCCAGAATAGCTCTCAAGCCGCGTGCGCCGGATTTGCGCTTCACCGCTTCGGTCGCAATGGCGTTCAAGGCGCTGTCGGTCAGTCGCAGGTTGACGCCCTCCATTTCGAACAACTTCTGGTACTGTTTGACCAATGCGTTCCGCGGTTCGGTCAGAATCCGGATCAAGGTCTGGACACTGAGTTCGTCCAGAGTGGCGACGACCGGCAGGCGGCCCAGAAATTCAGGGATCAACCCGAATTTGATCAGATCCTCGGGTTGCACCTCTTTCAGGATGGCGCCGATGGAGGCCTCTTTCTCCTTGACGATCTTGGCCCCGAAGCCCATGGCCTTCGAACCCAGGCGGCGCTTGATAATCTGGTCCAGTCCGTTGAAGGTGCCGCCGCAAATGAACAGGATGTTGGATGTATCGACCTTGACGAAATCCTGCTGCGGATGTTTTCGGCCGCCTTTCGGCGGAACGCTGGCCGTGGTCCCCTCGATGATTTTCAGCAGGGCCTGCTGAACGCCTTCGCCGGAGACATCCCGGGTAATCGAAGGGTTGTCGGACTTGCTGGCGATCTTGTCGATCTCATCGATGNNTGAGCAGGATGTTGCTTTTCTGAATCTCCACCTCCCCACTGGTCACGGCCGAATCCAGCCGTTTGTAATGGTTGTATACCGCCACGGCCAGAATCTTCTTGGCAATTTCCTGTTCGATCACATAATCATCCAGCTTGAGCTTGATATCCTTAGGGCTCAGGAGATTGGCCATTTCACTGGATTCTTTTTCGGTCTCCTCTTCGATGATCTCACTGCATAGCTGGATACATTCGTCACATATGTAGACGGCCGGTCCGGCGATCAG
>DDYQ01000136.1 GCA_002348005.1 Desulfobacteraceae bacterium UBA2230
ACATTGCCCATGATCACTTCATCAATTGCAATCGGCTGAAGATGCTCCTCGTAATCGTAGCCCTTTTCCTCGAGGGGCAGTCGGTCCTGATCCTTGAGCGCCTCCGGCGCATACTGCGTGCGTTCGCCGGCGACCGGTTTCACGCCGGCCTTTTTCAAGGCGGTTTTCAATACCAGCGCGCCCAGTTGAACGACGGGCGTGTTCTGCAGCGCCCCACCGAAATTCCCCACCGCTGTCCGGGTGCCGGATACAATCACAACATCTCTCATTTTGCCTCCTTCGCTTTCAACCCAACCATTCAGCCTGAACAGACAGTTTTGATCTCCACCATCTCACCCGTTCGCATGCAAGGCCAAGTGGACGATTTGTCCGAAACGCTCCTCCTGGTCAGGGGGATGGTTGGCGGAGCAAGTACGTCTGTTCTATGAAATCGGCCAGTGATTTCACATCATTGATATCGAACCGCGGCACACCCAGATCGATCGGCACATCGGACATGACCGCCACCAGGTTCTTCTTGTGCTCCTTCGAATGCAGCGGTTCACGATGCGCCGTACTGCGGAAAACTTCGATCTGCGGTTTTAACGCTTGTTTGTAACCTTCGGTGATCACAATGTCCATATCATCAAAAAACTGCTCGGCGATCTGATCGACGCTGAGCTCTTCCTCCACATCCTTCACCATTGAAATTTTCCAGGGGCAGGAAATGACCACCGTTTGGGCTCCGGCCCGCTTGTGGCGCCAGGTGTCCTTACCCTGGTGATCAATCTCAAATCCGTGGGTATCATGCTTGATCGTGCCGACCCGCACGCCACGATTTCTCAGTTCAGGAATCAGTTTTTCAAGCAGAGTCGTTTTCCCGGAGTTCTTTTTACTGACAATCGAGATTACAGGCGGCATCAGAGCTCCTATCGCAAACAGAGGCGGTTTCGCCCCAAAATTTTTTGATCGCTGATATATCGGGTTAACTGATATTGGGAGGGACGACCAGAACCGGCACTCGGGCTCTGCGCAGAATAGCCTTTATGGTATTTCCGATCTTCGTGTCACTTATGAAACCTTCCCTGGAGGCCACGATGATCAGGTCGCAGTTGTAGGTCCTGCTGGTCTCGATGACATCATCGACCACATCGCCGTCGGTGACGACGATTTCGCGCGAGTGATATCCGCATGAGGCGTCATCGATGCCGACTTCATCGCAGAACTGCGACAATGCTGCCCGGATGACTGCATTAGAGGACTGTTTGCCGATCAGGACCTGACGGGCATCGTTCTCGTGAGAGGCTGCCATGCGTTTCCACTGCTCTTCCCCCAACATGCCTTTCAGTCGGCCTTCCACATAATCAGGCATCTTCTCGATGACATGCAGCAGGACAAGAGTGGCCTGGTAACGGGTAGCCAAGGCTGCTGCATAGTCGAACGCCTGTCGGCAATTTTCAGACAGATTCGTGGCGAACAGAATACTCTTTAGCGGTCTGAACATAATTGAACCTCCTCCAATTGACTTTTCGACACCCTCTGAAAACCTGAGTTTCCCGGTAAAGTATTATGGAAAGCCTTCTCTTAGGCGGGCGTCATTTCTGTAAGCATATATCGAATCCTGCTGAGATCCCCGGATCTCAGCAGGAATAAGTCGGCGCGGTAAATGAGGGCCGGACCTGCTAAGGCCGTTCGCCGGAAACGCTTACGACGTGTGTTCTTGCAGCACTGTATGCAAAGTTTCACACAATGAGTCGCGTTGAGTGACCCCTGACCGCCTGTGTAGCGTTTACAATATAAAGGTTTTTACCGTCAAGACAAGTTTGAAGCAGCCCCTTTTGATTTGCTTCAAATTAAAACGCCTTCCGGTCTTGTTGGGGCGGGTCGTTCCGGTTGCAGCCTCTACTGGTGCAAATTTGATGTTGACAGAAACATGCATTTCATGAAATTTTGCATGTCATTATTAGGTGCGCCCCGTCAGGAGCCGCTTGCAGGTGCATTCCATCGGGAGATTTTCGCCGTGTTGTCTAACAGCACCATCGCCGACAATAATCTGGCTTTAAAAGTCTATAGAAGCATTCGCAAGATGATGCTGGATTACGAAATCGTCCCCGGCCAGCGGTTGATTTTTTCAGACCTTGCCAAACGGTTCAATGTCAGCCGAACCCCGGTGAATACCGCTCTGGCCATGTTGGCCAAGGAGGGATTTCTCGATTTCGTCCCGCATCAGGGCTACACCGTACATCGCATCACGCGCTCCGAAGCCGAATGTCTTTACGAGATTCTGGGGATCATCACGGCAGGAACCATCGCCCGATCGATACGACGGCTGACCCCCGCGCATCTGGAGGCACTGGAAAAAAGTCAGAACGGTTGCGAAAAAGCCTTGTCCGAGCACGCCAACCGCGAACAATTCCTGCTCGATCAGGAATTTCACGCCTACACCATTGAAATCGCTCAAATCCGGGGCCTTGCGGACTATTTTCGTTCGATCTATCAGCAGCTGTACCTGCGCACTACGTTGAAGGGCCTGAGCCAAGAGCGGGCCCAGTCCGTGGTGGGTGAGCATCACCGTTTGCTCGAGGCGATACGCCAGAGAGACGTGGAAGAAGCCGGCACGGTACTCGAACAGCATTTCCGGGCCGGCAAGCGGTACGTTTTCAATGTGCTCTTTAACGCTGAACCGGCTGCCGTCTCTGCCACAGGGCATTAATACCAACCGCCCCGCTCTTCGATCCAAAATTCCCGCTCTGCAAATCAGTTGACCCGGCTAAATTTTCCAATTAACTTGATTTGTCAAATGAAAGCAATCTCATGGATATCCAGCGATACTGCCCGCACAAGGTCGTAGCGGCCGCTAAGGCCGTGGCGCAGATCAAGAACGGAAGCCGGGTTTTTATCGGCTCCGGGTGCGGTGAGCCTCAGTATCTGATTCACGCCATGGTTGCCGATTCCAATATCCAGGATCTCATGCTGTATCAGATGCTGGCGTTTACCCTGGGCGAATACCTGCACAAACCGGATTTTCTTCAACGCTTTGCCCTCAAGCTGTTTTTCGTTACCATTCCCATGCGTGAGGCCGCCTACCAGGGCAAAATCGATTACATACCCGCATATCTATCCGAGATTCCGGAATTCTTTAAAAGCGGCCAGATCGGCCTGGACGCTGCCCTGATTCAGATCAGCCCCCCCGACCGCTTTGGTCTGGCCAGTCTGGGGGTCTCGGTAGATGTTACCCGCGAAGCCGTCCGCAATGCCAAACTGGTGATCGCCCAGGTCAATCCTTTCATGCCGCGGACGCACGGCGACAGCTTCATTCATATCGAGGATATCGACTGGCTTGTTCCGCATGCTGAAGTGCTTTTGGAACACGTGGCCGAGGATGCTGACGAAGCGATTGCCCGGCGCGTCGCGCACTACGTTTCCGAATTGATCGATGACGGCAGCACCCTGCATGCCGGCTACGGTCAGATGCCGTATGCGCTCCTGAAATACCTGGACAACAAAAACGATTTGGGCGTCCACACCCACATGATCACGGACGGCTTCATCCCCCTGTTTGAAAAGGGCATCATTACCAACAAGCGTAAAAATTTCATGGTCGATCGGGCGGTGGCCACATTCTGCATGGGCTCCCGAGCGACTTACGATTACATCGACAACAATCCGCGGTTCTATTTCGGCACATCCGATTTTGTGAACAATCCGCGCACCATTGGGCTCAACGACAACTTGATTTCGATCAGTTCGGCGCTGGAGGTCGATCTCACCGGTCAGGTATGCGTCGATTCGGTCGGACGACAGTTTTTCAGCGGCACCGGGGATCAGACCAATTTCATCCGGGGAGCGGCGCTGTCCAAGGGAGGGCTCTCGATCATCGCCCTGCCCTCAACCGCCCGAAACGGCACCATTTCACGGATTGTGCCGACCCTGAGCGCCGGTGCCGGACTGGGNNGGGCACCCTGAGGGCCGATGTCAACTTCGTCGTGACGGAATACGGAATCGCCCAATTGCAGGGCAAGAGCATCTATCAACGGGTGATCGAACTGACCCAGATCGCCCACCCCGATTTCAGGGCCGAAATCGTGGATGCCGCCAAACACCATCACTATATTTTCGTCGATCAGATGCCGCCGCCGGCCGTGGACCTTATCTTTATAGAAAGTTATAAAAGCCGCACCCGCCTGAAAAACGGCCAGACCATGTCGGTGCGGCCGCTTTTGCCCTCGGACGAAATCTCTTACCGCAACTTCTTCTACT
>DDYQ01000059.1:0-6615 GCA_002348005.1 Desulfobacteraceae bacterium UBA2230
CACCTCACTGGCGGCGGCAGAGGCGAAGGCCGTGCTCAGGCTGGCCAACAGGACGAACAGGGTGTTAAGTGCGGTGATCCGTTTCATGGTCGTACTCCTTTCATGGTTAGCAATAACAGTGCTTGGGACGTTTCAGGGCGCAGGCAACCACCTGTTTCAGTTCCTCGCGATCTTCGGGCAGCACCGGTTTCAGTAAGTGATAGAAAATTCCCTCTTTGCGCAGCTTTCGGGTAAGTGGGGGCGAGATATCGCTGGCCACCACCACAATCGCCAGGTTCCGACAGCAGCGTTTCAGCAGTGGTATCAGATCCGAGGCCGGCAGTTCATCAAAACAGCTTCCCAGCAGAATAACCCGTGCAGTCTTCTTGAGAGCGCCCTGTAGCAGGCAGGTGATGCTGGTGCCCACGGTTACCCGATAGCCGGCCTCGGTGCACAGATCAGCCATAATGGCGCGGTTTTCCAGATTCTCGTCCGCAATCATGATCTCATGCATGGCATACCCCCTCATACCTTGGGCAGATGGTGGGTTTCGTGGTGACCGCTGAACAGACCTTTGAGCAACGAGGCAAACAAGATCATGGCCGGCACCGCCTGCAGCATGATGATCATCACCCCGAAACCGATCAGCGACCAGGTCAGCAGACCGCTGCCCTCGCTGGCAAGTCCACTGGTGGCTGCAAAGGCTGCCGATGCGCCGGCCCCAAACAATGCAATAGCTGTTTTTACGATCGTGGTTTTCATGACTTCCTCCTTGACTGCATCCTGTGTTTCAGATGGATGATCAGGATAGAGCATAGAGGGTGCCAAAACGCTCAGCACGACCAAATAAAATCATAACTATCTGTTTTTACTGCAACTCATTTGAGAGTTTCAAGGAAGGACAGAGCTAAAGAGCAGGCGGGGTTTGTATGAAAATACTATGCAGTCACCAGGTGCAGCAGGCATCAAAACAAGCATAACAGCATGAAATTAGATTGTTTTGCTATTTTATACAGCTGCCACTGCTGTATGGGGGTTATATGCAGGCGGTGTTAGCGCAACGGCAGGTACACCGAGATGGTGGTACCTACCTCCAGCGTCGAATCAAGCGTAATGAAGCCGCCATGCTGCTGCACGGTGCCGAACACCATCGACAGCCCCAGGCCGGTGCCCTGGCCGATCTCCTTGGTGGTGAAAAAGGGTTCGAAGACTCGATCTATGGTTGTCTGGTCCATCCCCACACCCGTATCGCTGACTTTCAGTTCCACATAACGGCCGGCCGCGGCTTCGGGCCAGACTCGGGAAGGACCGCTCAATTGAACGATATTGGTCGAGACGCTTAGCTGGCCTCCCTTGGGCATGGCATCCACCGCATTGACGAAAAGATTCAGCAGCACCAATTCCATCTGCCCGCGATCGGCCTCCAGAAATGTGGGTTCGGCGGTGAAATGGCAGCGGGTGATGATGCCTTTGTTGGTGCGCTGCACCACATCGAGGGCTTCCTGCAGCAGCCGTCGGAAATTGATGGTGGTGACGACATACTTGCCCTTGCGGGCATAGCCGAGCAATTGGCGGGTCAGGGAGGCCCCGCTTTGGATTTGCTCCTCGATGCGGGCGAGTTTTTCCTGCAACGGCGCAGCCAGATTGGCCTCCAGGCGCATCAGGGAGATATTGGCCTGCATGCCCATCAGCAGGTTGTTGAAATCATGGGCGATGCCGCCCGCCAGGGTGCCGATTGCCTCCATTTTCTGGGCTTGAAAAAACTGATGCTGCAGCCCGATCTCTTCAGTGATGTCTTTGGCCATGCCGATGATTCCCGAGACCCGGCCCTCGGCATCTGAATTGGCTGCCACACAGGCATTGAACAATCGTTTGCTCCCATCCTGATGAATGAAGTGAAGATTGATTTCGGCGGTCGCCTCGCGGCCCTCCATCAGGCGCGTGAAGGTATCTACGGGTGCTGGCTTCGACGGATCCGCGACGACGAATCGACGAAAAGGTTGACCGACAACCTGCTGCCGTTCGTAGCCCAGAATCTTGGTGCAGGCCGGGTTGGTGTAGGTGACCGTGCCCTTATGATCGATGGCGAAGATGATCACCGGCGCATTTTCAGTCAGGGACCGAAAACGCGCTTCGCTGACCCGCAAGGCTTCCTCGGCCAGTTTGGCGGCCGTAATATTCTGGAGCAGAATAAGCCGTCCGACCAACCGGTCCATGCACTGCACACTGGAGCAGCAGACCCGGAACAGGTGCTGCCGATCTTCCAGTTTGAGATCGATAACAGCGTTTTCACAAGAGTCGTGTTGACCTTGCGGTCCGGTCATTTGCGGCCACCATGGGATCGACTTTTCGGCCCTGGTTCCGATAAGCATGTGCAGCGGCTTGCCGATAATCCGGGCGGCCACAGGATTGAGGTCCACGATACGGACTTCATTGTCGACCACGATCACGCCATCCTGCATGCTTTGGAATACCACATCCCGGGCCACCGGTACGATGTCCAGCAATCGGAAACGGATCAGCCCGAGCATTAAAACCGTACCGCTGACCGAGAATGCAAAGGGCGTCAGGTCCAGATGATTCAGCGGTCCTAGTTCGAGCAGAAAGGCCAGATTGCAGAACCAGGGGGTAAGACCGCCGATGAGCAACGCGATCACCTGGTGCCGATAAGGTGCCGGTGAGTCGATGAGGGACTTGGCCAGATAAATGAACCCGGCGATCATCAGGATGTAGCTGTAGGCCGCGTGAACCCAGAACCAGGGGCCGAATTCACGGTTGATCAGAAAATGGTTGGGCGTCTCGTACCAGTGCGTGGCATCGAACATCCAGTGGTGCATGCCGTTGGTGGCGACAAACAGCAGCGTAAGGGCTGGAAACACCAGCAGCCCGACAAGCTGACGGCCTTTGAGATGCGGCAGACGGTTGGCATAATGCAAGCCGAAGATGAACCAGGCCACCGGCGCTACCACAATGAAAAGATACTTCAGGCTGTAACTGAAACTTTTGGTCAGCGGGTCGCGCGAACCCACTTCGAAAGCCGCTATCAGTGACCACAAGGCGACGGAGCCCATCAGCGCGGCGAACGAGCGGGTGCCCAGGGTCGGGCGGTATCTCAGGGCCATGATGGTAAGAACCGCTGAAATCGCGGTCGAAACGATCAGCAGCAGCAAATAGGGTTGCAACAGTACCGACATGCGCACTTTTTCGAATGGGTTCGGGAGCCTTGAGCGGTTGGATCACGCAAGGTCGCAGTGGTTGTGAATGCCTCCTGCCATATATAGAAAATCCGCACTTTGTCAAACGCAAAAGGCCGCCCGCATGGACGGCCGGCACGTGGCGATCGGGCGACGGGAGCCTGGCTACGCGAGCGCCTGAGCCATGAATTCGCCCACCCGTTTGGAGAAATGAGAGGGGTTCTCCAGTCGTCCGCCCTCGGCGATCACCGCCAGATCATAGAGCATTGCGCTGTATTCCTTCAATTTCGGATCGTTGCGGTCGTTTTCGAAAAGCACTTTGATTTTGTTCATCACCGGGTGGCCGACATTCAGTTCCAATACCCGTTTGACTTCGGGCACTTTCTGACCCGAGGCTTTAAGGATCTTTTCCATGTAGTGGCTCATATCCATCTCCGCTCCGGAGAGGCAGGCTACCGAGTCCGTGAGCCGCACCGACGGCTTGACTTCGCGTACGTGGTCTTCCAACTGCCCTTTGATAAAGCCGAACAGGGCATTGAAAGATTCCTTCTGCTGCTCATCGACCTTGTCGACTTCGATCTCGCCTTTTTCGGCGCTTTTGAGCGATTTGCCCTGGTACTCGTTCAGGCTCTGCACGACCCATTCGTCTACCGGGTCGGTCATGAGCAGCACTTCGTAATCCTTCTGCTTCAGCTTTTCCAGATGCGGGCTGTTGAGCAGCGTATTCAGGTTGTCTCCAGTGATATAGTAGATCTCCTTCTGGTCGGACTTCATGTTTTTGATGTAGTCGTCCAGCGAAACCCAGTTGTCCGCCGTCTTGGTGGTACGGTAGCGCGCCAGCGCGGCGATCTTTTCGCGTTTGGCCGTGTCGGTGTAAATACCTTCCTTGAGAACCGGTCCGAATTCTGCGTAGAACTTCTCATACTCTTCGGTCGCAAGTCCGGCCAGAAGCTCCAGCGTTTTCTTGACCAGATTGTTGCGGATGTTCATCACCAGCCGGTCGTGCTGCAGGATTTCGCGGCTGACATTGAGATTCAGATCGGCCGCGTCCACAACACCGCGCACGAAGCGCAGGTATTCGGGCATCAACTCCCGGCAATTGTCCATAATAAAGACTTTTTTGCTATAAAGCTGAATGCCGTGCTTGCGTTCGGCATGAAACAGGTCGAAGGGCGCTTTAGAGGGAATGTAAAGCAGGGCGTCGTACTCCGTGGCGCCTTCGAATTTAAGGTGCAGGCGGGCCAGCGGCGGGTTCCAGTCGTGTGCCAGATGTTTGTAGAACTCCTCATGTTCCTTGTCGCTGACCTGATCTTTGGGTTTGGTCCAGATGGCCTTCATGGAGTTGAGCGTTTCCTCTTCAACCACGCGCCGCTTGGTTTCACCGATCGTTTTACCGTCCTTGTCCTTGAGCAGTTCGTTATCAGGGATGGGGACCTCTTTTTCCACATCCATGACGATGGGATACGCGACGAAATCGGAATGCTGCCGCACAATGCGCCGAATCTGCCACTGGTCGGTATAGTCGGTCTCGTCCTTTTCGGTCTTCTTCAGTGCAAGAGTGATGGTGGTGCCGTGCTCGCTGCGCTCGGCCGGTTCGATGGTGTAGCTGCCGTCACCGGTGCTTTCCCATCGCACGCCCTCATTCCGGGCGGCTCCGGCCGCTCGGGTGACCAGCGTGATGCGCTCGGCCACCATAAAGGCGCTGTAAAATCCCACGCCGAACTGACCAATCAGCTCAGGCGTCAGGGCATTGTCGCGCTGGGCCTGCTTGAGCATAGCCATGAACTCGGCCGTGCCGCTCTTGGCAATCGTGCCGATGTTTTCCGTCACTTCGTCGCGGGTCATGCCGATCCCATTGTCGCTGATTGTAAGGGTCCGGGCGATGCCGTCGGTCTGGATCTTGATCTTGAACTCACCGTCTCCCTCCAGGATCTCCGGCTCGGTCTGCGCCTTGAAGCGCAGCTTGTCGATGGCATCAGAGGCATTGGAGATCAACTCCCGCAGGAAGATATCCTTGTTGGAGTAAAGTGAATTGACGATCAGGTTGAGAATCTGCTGGACTTCGGTCTTGAATTGGAGTGTTTGTCTGGATTCCATGGTTTTCCCTCTGCTTTGATCGAATTCCCGCCTGCGGCGGTGGAAGTGGGGCACGCATAAGCCGCTCCGAGCCCTGAAAATCGGCTATATAATGGGAATAATGACTGAATTGTCAACTGCTGCGATCGAACCTAATCCATTAAAGGCGCAGCAAAGCCGGCATTGCCGGCTCCGGCCTGGCGGGTCCAGCGGCAAAGCGGATCAGAAATCGATCTGGACTTGGCACCGTATTAGACACGTTCGCCCCGATCGGTATCGGCGCCTCTGGTTTGCAGGTCGCCAAAGTCTTAGAATCCGATTTCGGGCGTGATGCTACCGGTGCGATTCCTTCCCGAAGACTTTCATGCCCGGGTGAGCTGGCGGTATTTTATGCGATGAGGCCGTTCGGCCGCAGCGCCAAGGCGCTTTTTGCGGTCGGCCTCATACTCCGAGTAGTTGCCGTGAAACCATACCACCCGACTCTCGCCCTCGAAGGCCAGGATGTGGGTGGCGATGCGGTCCAGGAACCAGCGGTCGTGGCTAATCACCACCGCGCAGCCAGCGAAATTTTCCAGGGCCTCTTCGAGCGCGCGCATGGTGTTGACATCCAGATCGTTCGTGGGCTCGTCCAGCAGGATGACGTTGGCGCCCTCTTTGAGCATGCAGGCCAGGTGCACCCGATTGCGTTCCCCGCCCGACAGCATGCCCACTTTTTTCTGCTGGTCGGCGCCGCTGAAGTTAAAGCGTGCCACATAGGCGCGCGATTTAACCTGATGGCCCCCCAGGTCGATCGTTTCATCACCACCTGAGATCGATTCCCAGAGCGTCCGGACAGGATCAAGGCTGGCACGGCTCTGATCCACATAGGCGAGCTTGACGGTGTCGCCGATACGGAACGAACCGCTGTCGGGTCGCTCCTGGCCGGTGATCATGCGAAACAAGGTGGTCTTGCCGGCACCATTGGGTCCGATCACCCCCACGATGCCGCCCGGCGGCAGCAGAAAACTCAGGTTGTCCATGAGCAGACGGCCGTCGTAGCCTTTGACCACGTTCTGGGCCTCCACCACGATATCGCCCAGTCGCGGACCGGGGGGGATGTAGATCTCCAGTTCCTTGGCGCGGGCGGCGCTTTCGTGCGAGAGCATCCGTTCGTAGGCGCTGATACGTGCCTTGGATTTGCTCTGCCGCGCCTTGGGACTCATGCGGATCCATTCCAGTTCCCGCTGCAGGGTCTTCTGGCGCTGACTTTCGGCCTGCTCCTCCTGGCGGTAGCGCTCCTGTTTCTGTTCGAGCCAGGAGGAGTAATTGCCTTTCCAGGGTATGCCGCGGCCGCGGTCCAGTTCCAGAATCCAGCCGGCCACGTTGT
>DDYQ01000059.1:6663-6924 GCA_002348005.1 Desulfobacteraceae bacterium UBA2230
TTGGTGGGCTCGTCCAGCAGAAGGATGTCAGGTTTTCGCAAAAGCAGGCGGCACAGCGCCACCCGTCGCCGTTCTCCGCCGGAGAGAATCTTGACCGGGGTGTCGCCCTCGGGACAGCGCAACGCGTCCATGGCCATCTCCAGGCGTGCATCCAGGTCCCAGGCGTCCAGGGCATCAAGCTTTTCCTGAACTTCGGCCTGGCGGGCGATGAGTTGGTCCATCTCGTCGGCGGACATCGGCTCGGCGAACTTCTCGTTGATG
>DDYQ01000162.1 GCA_002348005.1 Desulfobacteraceae bacterium UBA2230
ACGAGCCCACGCGCGGCGGCCTCACGTTTGACGGGCAGGATGCGCATGCCGCCTTCAAGAGCAGCAATGCCAAGGCCATGCGCCGGCGCATCCAGATGATTTTTCAGGACCCCTACGCCAGCCTGAACCCGCGCTGGATCGTGGAGGACATCATTGCCGAGCCGTTGCGCGAACACGGGATTGAAACCGAGCCGGTGGCGCTGCGCGCGCGGGTGGATGAGCTGCTGAAGTCGGTGGGTTTGTCGCCGCTGGATCGTGTGAAGTACCCGCACCAGTTTTCAGGCGGGCAGCGCCAGCGCATTTCCATTGCGCGGGCGCTGGCCACGCAGCCCGAGTTTCTGGTGTGTGACGAGCCCACCAGCGCGCTGGACGTGAGCGTGCAGGCGCAGGTGCTCAACANNTGCGACGAACCGACCTCGGCGCTCGACGTCAGCGTACAGGCGCAGGTGCTCAACATCATGAAGGACCTGCAGCGCCAGCGGGGCCTGACCTATCTCTTCATTACCCACGATCTCTCGGTCGTGCGCCACATCAGCACCCGCGTGGCGGTAATGTACCTGGGCACCCTGTGCGAACTCGCTCCGGCGGCCTGTATCTTCGATCGACCGCGCCATCCCTACACCCAGGCCTTGCTCAGCGCCATCCCACGTTTGGGACAGCAGCGCCAGAAGCATATCCGCCTCAAAGGCGAAGTCCCCACCCCCATCGATCTGCCCACCGGATGCGTCTTCCACGGCCGCTGCGCTTACGCCGACCGACGTTGTGTCGAAGAGATCCCCAAAGCTACTTTGCTGGATGCGAATGCCCAGGCGGCATGTCACCGGGTAGAAGAGGGTAAACTGTAAAAAGGAGAACCGCAGCGGGTTACTGTCATCCCTGCGGCGGCCCGCCGGGAGCGGAATTCAAAGGCTCGGTGCGGTTAGCCGGGCTCCGCTGTTCCGACACTGGGATTTCAGAGGGGACGACCGTTAATTTACAGATTGGCTGCTACGGCGATGGGGTCGGGCGGAGCAGGGCGATCTTCAGCGGAACGACATGCAGTTTGCGGCTGATTTCCCGCGTGGCAGCCAGTTCCCACTCGCCGCAGCACGCCTTTCCGCTGAGCAGGCTGCCGATCTGGGCGACGATCGAACCGATGTCGATGACCGGGTGTCGGCTGAAGACCGTGGGCAGACCATAGGTCAAATTGCAGGCCAGACATTTGCCTGGCCGCCGGTGCAACTCCAGATTGAAAAGCAACGCATCGGCAAGGCAGCCGTCGTAGGTGAGCCGAATATCGTAAGCCCCTTCCGAAGCGTCTCCCAGCAAGGCTTCGAAAAATTGATCGGCCCGCTCCACGGGAAAGATCCTGTCGAGCACCTGCCGGGTGAAGATATGATCGTAGTCGGTATTCATGAGCCGTCATCCATCATCAGCGGTTCAATCCCCCATACTGAAACCCGCCCGGCTTGTCAATCGACGCCGCAGATCAATCCTTTCAGATAAAGGCCTTCCGGAAAATGAAGGCCCACGGGGTGATCGGCGGCCTGGGAGAGATAGGCCAGGATGCGTACGCCCCGTTGCGCATCGGCGGCGGCATCGGCGACGATCTTTTGAAACAGAACCGGATCCACGAGTCCGGAGCAGGAAAAGGTGAAAAGGATCCCGCCGGGGCGCAGCAGCTTGAAGGCCAAAAGATTGATGTCCTTGTAACCACGGCATCCGCGGCGGAGTTGGGCGCTGCCGGCCACAAACTTGGGGGGATCGAGCACGATCAGGTCGAATTGGCGGCCGCCATCACGATAGCGTCGCAGCCATTCAAAGGCATTTCCGGCCACAAAATCGGCGCACTCATTCTCCAGACCATTAATGGCATGGTTGTGGCGGGCCAGATCGAGCATGGCCTCGGAGGCATCCAGATGGGTCACATGGGCGGCACCGCCCTGCAGCGCCCACAATCCAAAGGCGCCGCTGTAGCTGAAGCAGTTCAGCATGCGGGCGCCGCGGGCATACGCGGCGGTGCGGGACTGGTTTTCGCGCTGGTCGAGATAAAGACCCGTTTTGTGTCCCTTCACGATATCCGCCGCCAGGGTGATCGTCCCGAAACGGACACTGATCGTTTCGGGCGGTGCATCACCACTTAATACCCCGCAGTGCGCGGGCAGCCCCTCTTTGGCGCGCACATCGCTGTCTGAGCGTTCGTAAATGCCCCGGACCGGCAGCAGATTGCGCAACTGCTCGACGATGCAGTCTTTCCAGCGTTCGGCGCCGGCTGACAGAAACTGGCAGACCAGGAAATCGTTGTATCGATCGACAATCAAACCCGGCAGGCCGTCCGATTCGGCATTGACCAGGCGTTGGGCTGTGCATGGCGCCGGAAGCGGCAGGCGGCGCCGCCATTCCAGCGCCGTAGACAGTCTCTGACGAAAGAACTCGGTTCCGATGCGCGCCTCCCGTTGGAATGACCATATGCGCACCCGGATTTGGGAGTGGGGTGAAACGGCGCCCCAGGCCAGCCACTGCCCCTCGGCGTCATGGACGGCCACAGTCTCGCCGGGTTCCACTCCCGCTTCAGCACGGGTTATGGCGCCCGAAAAGATCCATGGATGGCGCCTTGCCAGGGATCTGGCAGCCTTGGAGGTTACCGAGATCCTGGGAATCGGTGGACCGTTCATCTGTTCTCCTGACTCACAGTGCCGGCATGCGGGCCACCTGAAACGTGGCCAGCAGATTGCACTGCATGTGTAATAGGACCGGCAGCCAGAGCGATCCGCTGCGCAGCCGGGCTGCACCGAACACGAGGCCCAGGCCGAAAATCCAGATCATTTCGTACCATCCATACTGCAGATGAACGCCCGCCCATACGCCCGAGATGGCAACCACTGCAATGACGGTACGGCGGCGGGTCTTTCGAAACCCCGCAAGCAGAAAACCGCGGAAAAAAAGCTCTTCGAAAAAGGGCGCGCATATGCCGATGGCGATCCAGAACAGGAACGGCCAAATCGATGTCGCGTAGGCCTCGATGATGAAATCGGGGATCAAAGGGCGACCGGACCAGTGGGAAACAGCATCCATGGATATCAGGTAGACCAGGGTCAACCCCGCCCAGAATGCCAAAGCCTGCCATGTAAAACGGTACAGTCCCAGATAGGTTCGCACCCTCACGAATGGATAGCGGCGTTGCCGCAGGCGAATCGCCAACCCGATCATCAAAGAGCCAATCAGGGCGCTGACGACGCTTTCCAGGCTGACCAATAAACCGAATGGAAGGAAAGAGAAACGGCCGCGACCCGGACCGGAAAGCGCCCATACCCGCTCCAGCAGGGCCTCGGCACCGATCTGGGCAAGAAAGGTGGAGACCAGAATGAGGATGCCGATACTGACCGTGGCAATCGGCCCCCAGGGGTGAATATCCTGATTGAGCGGGGAGGCTTCTGAATTGTTCATGGACGCTTCCGTCAAAGGGGCGCTGGGGCTGCACACAGTGAGCCTGCCATCTGACTTAGCAAAGTGGGAGCGCGCGGACAAGGCGTATGCGTCGGTCGTAAAAATAGAAAGTGTTAAAGAACGATTCATATTTACACAAAAGGCTGGTATATAAGGGAGGCTTTTTTCGATTCTGATGCCTGCCGCATGCCGATGGGGTCGAGCCGATGTTCGAGACCGCTTTCGCCCACCCGCTGGTGTATNNACCGAAACTCAGAAATTTGTCTTCCGTTTTCAAGGTTCCGCTCGTACCGGGGCCAAGGGTGATTATTGATAGAGTATGCCGGAATTCGCTTATTCATATCTGCCTTCGCAAACCGTTAAATCCCCGCGCCTGTGTCTGGCGTGCGGGCATGTGTTGCCGCCGCGCCGCCGGCGCTACTGCGCCATCACCTGCCGGCAGACGCTCCTGGCCTCGTTGAACCGGCGGGCAGGTCTCCTGCGCGCGCTGAATACGCGCTACGCGACCTTCTATTTCACTGATTATGTGATCATCATGGATTTGTTGCTCTATGATGCCGAACAAATTTACAGTTATATGCTGCCCCGTTCGCGGGGCAAAAAACCGGTGGAAGATTTCTGTGAACTCTCCAACTACCTGGGCGCGGCCTGGTGGAATGAACGCAACCGCACGAAAAAGCGCTATCTCGCTTCCCGGCATGTGCTGGAACAGGCCAGGCGGCTCAGTGTCGCCAAAGAACGCGTTGTTCCCATGGAACTGGCGGTACCGGCGGTCAGTTCGATCAATCTGATCAGCCTGGAACTGCGTACCAGCGATCTTTCCACTCTCGATCTGGAAACCCGCATCAAACGTGCCTACCGCCGCCAGGTAAAGAAGCATCATCCTGATATCGGCGGGCAAACCCAGGCATTCCTGAAGATCCAGGAAGCTTACGAGAGCCTGTTGAGCTGGGCCAGGCATCCAACCTTCATGCGCCGACGCGGTTTTCCCGATAAATGGCTTTACGAAGGCGCTGCAGACCGTTGGTTGCAGCCTATTGTGACCCGTTCCAACCATCCCTGAATAGCAGGGGCGACCATTTCAGATGAGGAGCAGGTGGCCTTCGGTGCCAAAAAGGAAAACGGCTGAGCGCAAGGTACGCTCAGCCGTTTAGGAGGAGAACAGATGAAAAAATTATTGGTTTGGCGATTTGAGGTATCTGCAAGTCCTTTGCCAACTAATAATCGACTCATCTCAAAAGATCATATTTTAATAATTCTTTGAAAATTCTAATAGTTACAAAAACAAGGCAGCGGTGCCGCTCGGTTTCGGCAAGAACTGCTTTGGCTCCCCAGTTCAATCCCATAAACCCATCAAAGCGTCGGAAATATTTAACCCTCAGAATTTTTTATAAATAATATGGAATTAGTTCAGGTTCAATTTTTTAAACCTTTTTCCGGGAGAAATCCGTCACCTTTATAGTGTCTTGAAATAAAACAAAAAGCAGCATTTTAAATCTTGAACGCAAGTTGCGACCTGGCCTTCCTGACGGCGCATGCCCCCGGTCCCGGCATCTGCGCCACCGCAATCCGGTCAGCCCGATGACGCTGCTTCAGACCGCCTGAAGGCATTTCGCTGATGCGTTTTTCTTGATGCGGCCTGCTTGTTTTTCACACATGGATGATGACTCGCTTAATTTTTGACTTTTCAAGGTTCCGACGCTATAGATGACCAGAACCTGCTGCACCGCAGAGCGCATATAAACAGCACGTACAATGGAGCGATAATGCATTCCGTCGAGTCCTGCGATAAATCCACCCGGGGGGCGCGCATTCTGGTGGTGGAAGATGTGGACAACGTCGCGACAGTGCTGAAAGCCCGCCTGGAATCCTACCATTATGAGGTGTGCGATGTCGCCAGCACGGGGCACCGCGCCATTACCAGCGCCCTTGAACATCGGCCCAACCTGATTCTGATGGATATTTTGCTCGAAGGCGACATGAACGGCATCGAGGCGGCTGAACAGATCACCCAAAGACTCGATGTACCCATCATATACCTCAGTTGTGTGAACGATCCCGCGATCCTGGAACGGGCCATCCACACCAATCCGTTCGGGTTTATCCTCAAGCCCTACGACAACACCGAATTGCGTTTCGCCATTGAAAATGCCCTGAACAAGCATCGGGCATTCAAGGAGCGCGAAAAGCGGATAGCGGAGTTGGAGCAGGCGTGCGGTCACCCCAAAAGTTGAATGGGTGGGTGTGCTTCGTTAAAGACATCCTCTGCAATCAAGTCGAATGTCCCAGCAGCGGCACCAGTCTGAGATATGTGGCCCGAACCGCCGCGACCTTGAAAAGGCGTTGTCCGATTTGCACGCTGCGGCGGGCCAGTGCTTCGGGAACATTTTTGCGGTAGGCGTATAGCGGGTCCAATTGCAAAAGTGTCACATCCAGCAGGATTTCGCCATGAGTGATGCCGCGGTAGGTTATTTTCAGATCATCGATGATCAGCGACTGGTCTCTGAGCAGGACCCATTCATCAGCGCCGGCATATGAGATCGCCCGTGAGTGCAGCGTGGATTGCGTCGCCAGGGCATTCTGATGGGTGAACAGTTTATAACCCAGCACCACCAGAACAAGCGTGCAGCAAAGAAAGAAGGCGAGGGTAAACCACTTGTCGGCCGAGATTTTGTTCATTAGCAAACTTTCTCTGAAAGTGCTCCCGCACTTTAGTTCGCATCAGGGGAGTTCGAACTTGGGTTTGCCGAAACGTTCACGCAATCGGTTGATAGCCCTGAAAATTCTTCGTTGACCCACAACCTTTCGAATGAATACCCGTTTGCGGGGAAAATTGATCAAGGCCACGCCGATGAACAGGGTCAACAAGCCCTGCCCCGGTAGAATCAACATGGCCAGACCGGTCAAAATGAATACAATGCCCAAGCTGTTTTTGACGATATAAAATGGCACCGACACGTACCGCGGCCAGTTTTTGACCCTCTTTATTTCCTGGCGCAAGAAGTCTTTGGGAAGCCAGACAATCACCATCGGTACGGCAATCAGCGACCCGAAGAACATCAGCAGCGAAATTACGCCCAGCCAGCCCAGCAGTGCCTCATGACCTTCAAACCAACCCATCATGTGGTGCCATAGAGACATCATCAGTTACCACTTGTTTGGTTCGTGTCACCGAATAAGCTCGGCACCATATCATGCAACAGATCGAAATAAAATCCTATACGCCGCCACGCTGACGGCCGTCGGGGGATTTTTTGGTTTCTTTGCCCCTTCAGTCGCCTTAAATAATCATGGACGATAGGAAAATAGTTCACTACATTAGGCGACTTTTTATCGATCGAAGGATCGGTTCGGATAAGTACGGGTGAAGCAGAAAGGGATCGGATATGTCAGGAGCGGGACATGATGCCTTCAACCGCATAGCCGAATATCGCGCGGCGCTCTACCGGCTTATGTTCGGCGCTGTGATGATCAGCTTTTCGGGTGTTTGGATCACGGTCAGCAACGTAACGCCTACGGTTTCAGCCTTCTACCGGGTCTTCTTCGGGGGCCTGGTTTTATTGGCGGCTGCGTTCTACCGGGGCGAAATACGCTGGCGCGGCACGCGGACTCTGCTGTTGGGAATGGGTTGCGGTGTTTTCTTTACCCTGGATCTGATTCTTTACCATTACAGCGTTCACTGGGTCGGTCCCGGTTTGGGAACCATTCTGCCCAATTTTCAAGTCTTCATTCTGGCGTTGGTCGGAGGTCTTTTTCTCAGAGAGCAGATCCGGCCGATTACCGTGTTTTCCATGCCACTGGCGTTCATCGGGCTCTACCTGATCGTCGGCTTTGATTGGCATCAGCTCGGCCCCACCTACCGGCTGGGGATCTATTTCGGCCTGGCCTCTGCGGCGTGTTATGCGGCCTTTCTGCTTACCCTGCGCAAACTGCAGGCCGAACAGCAGGGGCTCTCGATTTTTTATGTTTTGGCGCTGTNNGCGCTGGTTTCGATGACCACGGCCGGCTTCATCGCTCTGGAGGTGTTGCGGTCCGGATACTCCTTTGCGATCCCGGATATGCAGACCCTGGGCGCGCTCTTAGCGCTGGGAATTCTAAGTCAGTGTGTCGGCTGGATTTTGATCACAACGGCGTTGCCGCACATCCGCGCATCTCTTTCGGGACTGATCCTGCTGCTGCAGCCGGCGCTTTCTTTTGTGTGGGATGTTCTTTTTTTTCATCGGCAGACCGGACTGCTCAACTGGACCGGCGTGCTGATCGCCCTGGTGGCCATTTATTTGGGGGCTGCGCCGCGTTCCGCCGTCCGAAAACCGAATTGACCTTCTCGGCGCAATGGACCGGGGGAGGCGCTGAGATACCTCTACAGTCCGGCAGTGGCCGCATGCCATCTGAGGGCCTGGTTGAAGAAGGCGGCCAGGCGCTGCTGTACTTTGAAAAAGAGCGTGCCTTCGGCAAAGCGGCCCTCCGCGTCGGGTGTGCCGGCCGGCACACCGGTCAGAATCTCGACACCCTCATCGATGGTGTCGACCGCATAAACGTGAAAGCACCCGGCCGCCACGGCGTCGATCACCTCTTTCTTGAGCATCAGATTTTGAACGTTCGACAGGGGGATCAGCACCCCCTGATCACCGGTCAGCCCGCGCACCTTGCACAGATCGAAAAAGCCTTCGATCTTCTGGTTGACCCCGCNNGATTGACCGATCCGGTCACGGCGATACCCTGGCGGATGGGAACTTCCGCCAGGCTGGACAAAATCGCATATAGCTCGGTGGATGAGGCGCTGTCCCCATCGACTTCACCGTAGCTCTGCTCGAATGTGATGCTGACTGAAAGACTCAGGGGATGGCTGCGGGCAAATGTGCGGCCCAGGTAGCCGGAAAGGATCAATACGCCTTTATCGTGGGTGCTGCCGCTCAGCTTGGCCTCGCGTTCGATATTGATGACCCCCTGTTTGCCCATGAAAATTTCGGCGGTGATGCGCGACGGCCGACCAAAGGAGAAATCGCCCAT
>DDYQ01000108.1 GCA_002348005.1 Desulfobacteraceae bacterium UBA2230
AAATACAACGATCTGATGCAGAAGCACATGGAGGCGGTGGTCGCCATGGGGCTGGAGAAAGGCCAGAAGGGAGAGCGGTTTACCTTGATTGATCCTCCCCAGCTGCCCGAAAAGCCGTTCAAGCCCAACCGGCTGGCCATCGCGCTCATCGGCGTCGTGCTGGGTATCGGCGCCGGTGTCGGGTGGGCGGCCCTGCGCGAGTTCGGCGATCAGGCGGTCTACAACAGCGAACGGCTGGCCATCGGTTGCGGCTTCCCGGTTCTGGGCGAGGTGCCTGCGATCATGACATCGGCGGAGCGCCGCAGGCTGCGGGTCCGCCGTATGGTGATCATTGCCCTGGTGGGCGTCGCCTTGATCGGCGGGATTGTCCTGTTTCACTACATGGTGATGGACTGGTGGGTCTTCTGGGCCAAGTTGAACCGCAGGCTGGTGCTTTGAGGCAACATGCCCTGTAGCCCCGCTTTGAAAGCCGGGGGATGCTGTTCATGGCAATGATGGCGTTGATTTCAGGGATAGGCATGGCTCAAGTTTATCATAGAGCGGTACGATAGTATCGGAGAAGGATGGCTTGATGGTTGAGAGGCTAAAAATATTCAGTAAGCTACAGGGCGGCGACGTGATCCATTCCGAATCAAACGGCAAAGACGGCGTGAGGGTTTCCTCTTCGGGATGGGTTTCTCCGCACTATTCGCAATCCTGCGCCGTCGATCTCGATCCGGCCGCATTGCAGGCCAATCGATGCGTGGGGTTGATCTCCGACGCTCCGGAAAGCGACTACTACAAGGTGCTTTGAATTCAACTGCGGCAGCGGCTAAAGGAGCGGCGCTGGAACTCGGTGATGGTGACCAGCGTCCATGGCGGCGAAGGAAAGACGGTCACCGCCATCAATCTGGCGGCCATGTTCGCCAAAGAGTTCGACCAGACCGTCCTCCTGGTCGACTGCGACCTGTGCCGCCAGCCCATTCAGCACTACCTGGGTTATCGCCACGATTTCGGCCTGGTGGACCACGTGATGGACGGCTGCCCCCTGGACCAGATCATCGTGTGGCCCAAGGTGGAAAAACTGACGTTGATATCCGGCGGCCGCACGGTCGCAGATGCCACCGAACTGCTCACCTCCCCGCGCATGGCCGAACTGGTCAGAGAAATGAAGGACCGCTATACGGACCGTTTAATCTTTTTCGATCTGCCGCCTCTGCTGGGCAGTGCCGATGCGCTTTCGTTCGCCCCCCTGGTGGACGGCATCGTGGTGGTGGTCGAAGAGGGCAGGACCCCGATGCCGGACATCAACAAGGCGCTCAAAATGCTTCCCGAGGAGAAAATCATGGGCCTGGTGCTCAATAAGGGGAGCGAAAAGACGCGGCGCTGAGCCGGCTAAATCGAGCATTTCAGAAAGAGGTGAAAAGCCCGACCGGAGTTGTAAACCTCCGGGGCGGGCTTTTTTTATTCGAGCGATCGAATTTTTGTGAACGCTTCCCTGCGCTCATTGCCGTCGTTTCTGGATGAATTCCTGCCGCTCTTCGGGCGTCATTCGCAGCCATCGCTCCCGGATGGCGCGGCGGCGTTCCGGGGGAATGTTCTGCCAGCGCCGGCGGAGCTCCCGGCGATCCTCCTCGGGCATTTCCAGGTAACGCTGTCGCGCTTCTTTGAGCCGTGCCTGTTCTTCGGGAGGCAGGCTTTTGTACCATTGGTAACGCTTTCGGACATTCTCCCGCCNNCTGTTCGCGCTGTTGCGGGGTCATCGCCTGCCACCGCCGCGCCCCTTTCAGCAACCGTTGCTGCCGTTCGGGCGAAAGGTCGTCCCATTTTTCGGCAAGCCGGCCGAGGATCGCCTGTTCTTCCTTGTCGAGCTCGTTCCAGGGCACGCCGCCCTCCGCCGCCGGGCAGGGTGGGGCCGGCCAGATCAGGGCCAGACAAGCCGCCAGCGCGGTGATCGTCAACCCTCTAATCAATTTTTGAATCATCCTTTGGATCATCTATTTGCTCCCGGTCCGAGGCGTCAAGGTTTTCGAAAAATTCAGGGCCCACCCAATCTTCGTCGCCCGCATCCCAATCCCCTAAGAATTCAAGCAGTTCGGAAGGCGGCGCCATTTTTGGATCGATGGGCGATGCGGCGGGCCCGCTCTCAAACGGCCGATCGCCGGCATGCCCCGGACTCGCCGACAACAAAAGCGCCAGAAAAACCGCGCGGCATATCCGGCTAAACTTGACCATTGCCCGTTTCCGCCATCCAGGCGTAGAATTCGATGTCCTCGAAGAATTCAACGGATTCCTCCAACGGGATCAGGCTGAAGGCTTCCAAATGGGTCTCGGAGGCCATCTCGAGAGTCGCCGGCACGGCTGTAAAATAGAGCATCGCGGCGGTTGCGGCCGCGGCCGTGGCGCCTGCCAGCCATCCCAGGCCGCGGTTGCGGCGCGCTTGGGGATCCCGCGCGATGGTTTGCAAGGCGTCCTGGCGGATGCGGTTCAGCCGCGAGCGGGTGCCGGCCTCCAGGTTGTCCGCCTCGGCGTCGAGCACCTGGCGCACCGCACGGACGAACGATTGGTCGTCATTGTTGAAACTCATGGCAGATACTCCTCCATTTGGCGGCGCAGGGCCGTCATCGCCCGGGAATAATGGGTTTTTACCGATCCCTGGGTGCATTTCATCGCCTGGGCCGTCTCCCTTTCGCTGAACCCTTCCCAGGCCCTCAGCAAAAAGGCCTGGCGCTGCCGAAGGGGAAGCCGCCGCAGCGCCGTTTTAAGGGCCTGGACGGCGGTGGCCGAGATTATCCGATCCGCCGGGTGGAACCCCGACGGATCGGGTATTTGCTCGATGGGATCTTCGCCGGTATCCTCCAGAGCCCTGTTCGAACCGGTCAACCACTTGCGCAGCTGGTCGCGAACCCGCCGCCGGCGATGCCAGTCGCTGATCCGGCTGTTCAGGACCCTGTAAAAAAGCGGCTTCCAGCTTTCATCCGGCTTGTGGCGATATCGTCGCACCCAGCCGAACATGGCTTCCTGGACGATGTCGAGGGCGTCTTCCGGGTTGCCGACGGCCATTTGGGCCATGCGGAACGCTCGTTTTTCAACCGAAGCCAGAAAAGCCTCCACCTCCCGCCGATTCTCTTCCACTGAAAATCCTTTCGTGCCATCCACTACTGTCGAACGCCATTTCTACCGAACCCCAAAGGAATGTCAAGGAAAGAGCAAAAAGCACGGCGGGAAGCTCGCCGACCGGTTGAATTCCCTAACGGCCGCGACGATCCGCCCGCCGATCGATGCGATCGCCGCGGCGGTCCAGACGATTGTCAATGCGGTCGCCCTTGCGGTCCAGACGATTGTCGATACGGTTGCCTTTGCGCTCCAGCCGGTCGGCCCGCACGGGGTGACCGGCCGCTTCGGCGCGGTCCGCCCGCCGGTCGAAACGGTTTTCGATGCGGTCGCCTTTGCGATCCAGCCGGTACTCCACCCGATCGCCCCTGCGGTCCAGGCGATGATCGACTCGGTCCCCGATATCCTCTGCCATGGCGGGTGTCCAGCAGGCGCCGGCGATCAAGAGAGCTCCAATCATAACCAGTGTCTTCATGATGCGTTTCTCCTCAGTTGCGTTAATGGGGTTGTGCATGTCCCTCGTCTACCCCCTAAAACGCATCAGGCGGAGAATGGTTGACATCGGTGATGAAAAAAATCGGTGGCCGCAAAGGCCCATTTCGAACCATCATCGGCAGCGATGCGATTTTTTAACCCTTTCCTAATGCATTTCAAACGATAGGGGGGCACTATGGCCATCACAAGGAATCGCTGGACCTCTTGAGCTCAAGCACAACTGCGGGCCGGGCATAGGGTGGAAAACGGGGCGCCTCGCGGCATCTCGACAACGAAGGGGCGCTTGACTGTGGTGATCATCGTACGATGCGCATGGTGCGGCAGGAGCATGGGGACCAAGAATAGCGAGTTGTGTAAACCCGGCAAACCCGCGGTGAGCCATTCCATTTGCGTCCATTGCCGGGCGTTGGTCGCGAACCAAGCGCTTTCAATCCTGCGAAGGAAGAGGCCCCGGGCGGATTTAGCGAAATAGGATCGAAGGGAAGCATGTCAACATACCTGCCGGCAGCCATCATTTCTTTCATTTTTCTCACCGTGGCCGTTCTGGGGATCATGGATAGAAGAAAAAAGCGGGTTCTGGAGAACCGGCCGCAACTCTCTTTTATGATACCTTGTTATAATGACGCCGATTCGGTGGTGCAGACCCTGCGAAGCATTTACGCCGCATGCGGCCCGGAGACCGATGTCACCGTGATCGATGACTGCAGTACCGATGACAGCCGAAAGAGACTCAACGCGCTGAGAGCGGAATTGGGGTTCAACCTGGTGGTCAACCCATCGAATCTCGGAAAATCAAAAACACTGAACGATCACTTCAGTCTCGCCCGACATGAGGTGGTGGTGCTGGTGGATGCGGATGTCATCGTTTCCCGGAAACCCCTTGAAGATGCACTGGCCCGGTTGCAGCGCACGGATGTGGGCGCGGTCAGCTGCCCCTATCGTTGCGCCAATCGCGGATTCATACCGTTGATGCAGACCATCGAATACAACATGCTCAGCTTTGTGCAGGGCGCTTACAATCTCTTTTCGGCGATTGCGCTCTGGGGTGGTTTCATTGTCATCAAGCGGGCGGCATTTGTTCAGGCGGGCGGATTCACGCTAAACGCCATCACGGAGGATATGGACCTGGCCTTCAAACTGAACCAAAACGGCTGGCGGGTTGAACAGAGCTTTTGCCCGATCCACACGTATGCACCCGATACGCTGAGGAAATGGTACAAGCAGAAGATCAGGTGGAGTTCGGGCGGCCTTCAATGCTTTCTTAAGTACTACAAGGTCTGGTTGAAGAATCCGTTGCATGTGCTTTTCGTGATTTCCTTCTGCATGCTGCTCACCTTT
>DDYQ01000037.1 GCA_002348005.1 Desulfobacteraceae bacterium UBA2230
GCGCCGACTCGGGCAGGTAGCCGATCAGCTGCTTCAGCGCCAGGGCATCCTCCTGGATCGAAAATTCCTTAACGCGGATATCGCCCGAGGTGGGCATGAAATAACCGGTGAGCATCCTCAGGGTGGTGGTTTTTCCGGCACCGTTGGGGCCCAGCAAACCAATGATTTCACCGGCCTCGATATCGAGGCTGATGTGGTCCACTGCGCAGAAATCATCGTAATATTTAGTAAGGTTTTCCACATGAATCATGCTGCTCTCCTTTTCGGCCTATGCATCCGGGCAGTTCATCCAGCCTAAACACGACCCGAACTCCGCGCATTCACCGCGCTTGGAAGTCCCGGTCGCTTCTGCGATCCTTGGGCGCTTTGCCCGCATCGAAACGTCGGCCCAACAGCGTTCGGGCCTTTTTGCGCGGCGTGGCATCGTCCTGCCGCAAATGGGGTGCCCTGACCCGCTTGCTTTTCAGCGAGCGGCCGGATGGCGTTCAGGAATGGGTTTTCTAATGGAATTCAGGGGCGTTGTCAACCCGGAGAAGGTCGGGTTGCAGGGAACCGGCAAACTGTCCGCAGTTGCAGCACATCATGTCCGTTTGGTTGACCAGCAAGCCGATGAAACGGACACAGTTGCTGCAGGGGATGCCAGGATGCGTTTTGAGGGGATCCACAATGGGCCGCCGCAGCGGCGTTTGACGCAAACCGAGGCGGTCCGGGTATGGTGGACCGTCGGGGCGCATTCACGCGGGCTCGCGACTGCCGCCGGGCGCAAAAGACCCCCGCAGATGCGGGGGTCGGTTGCGCCCGGCGCGCGTTAGAAAAATCGATCCTGGATACCCATTGGATCTTTGAACTCCAGCGAGGGATCGAAACGGAGCTTCTTTTCGCCGCGCTCGTCTACATACTTCATGATCTCGAGGTCCACTTTCAGGGGTACGTCCACACCCGCCTTGGTGAGCGCTTGACGCAGGTATGCCTCGGCGCGGCTGCCGAAGGCGATCGAATCTCCCAGGATACGCAGACCCTCCGCCGGATTGTGAAAGCCGATCGAATTTTCGGCGCCCATGAAAAGCGAGCGGTAAAAAGCTTCCTCGTAGAACTCCTTGGCTTTGTCATAGAGCGCCTGGTCGATTTCCTTGCCCTCGGCCTGAGCCTTGTGGGTTGCCTCGAACAGCTTGGCCACCGTGGCGGTTTGATAACCGGCCCGAATCATGATCGAAATGGTACGGTCCTGTATTGAGAAGACACGTTCGCGCAACCACTCGGGGCTTTCGGCGTGACACTGTTTGCAGGCCTTCATGTCGGCCTGGACGGGACTCATCACCCGATGATCGGAAACTTTGTGAACACCCGCCACCGTGTAAGGCATGTGGCAGTCGGCGCATGAGGCGCCGGCCTGGTAATGGGTGCTGTTGTAAGTCCAGAATTCATATTCAGGGTGCCGGATGAAGGCCATGCGGAAACCGGTAACGGATTGCGTCCATTCCAGAATGCTCGGATCGCTGCGGATCTGTTGAATAATATCTTCGATGGTGATGCGCCCGAATTTACTGTTCTGCCACGGAAAATAGAGCCCGACCGACTTCTTCTCGGCATCCTTGGGGATGTTGTAGGTGACGTGGCACTGCGCACAGACCGCCGAACGCATCTGTTGACGTGTCAGTCCGGCGGGATCGGTGCCGATCGCCTTGTAGGCCTCCTGCAGGGTGAAGCCCCGCGAGATCTTCAGACTCATATCCTTGTTGTCGTGGCAATCGATGCAGGCCACTCCCAGTTCACGGTTCTCTTCGGGGATCGCGGCAAGCACTTCCTTGAAAGGCTTACGGTAGTAATCAATCCCCATCTCTTTCTGCAGCTTGGGCGCATAGGGGCTTTTACAGCTCAGGCACACCCCTCCGGCGCCCAGACGCGAAGAATCGATCTCCAACTGGTCCCGCACCATGTAGGCATGGCCGCGCGGTTCATTGTATTCGACCCCGAAACCCCAACCGTTGAAGAGCAGCGCCATATAAGGAAATTGAGAGAGTTTGTCCACCGTGACCGCACCGCTGTCCATGCCGGTCTTGTATCGGCTGCGCCGCGTGCCGACGGGTTCGGCGGTCTGCTTCCACAACNNCCCACAACTCATACTCTTCCGGGTAGGCCCTGCCCCACAGCGCGGGATCGTACGTTTCATCGGGAATCGTGACCACCTGGCGCGTCTGCGGTTTGGACGGTTCGCAGCCGATCACCGCAGCGCACAGGATCAGGCATAGGCATGCCAATGTGGTTACTCTCGTACTGAAAGCCATCTCCCCCTCCTCTTCGCGATGTCTATCGTTCTGTTCAGCTGGTCAGGCGTACACCCGCCAGATTATGCTGCAGAAAGCGGTGACAATCCCAGCACTGCCGCTCCTGATCGATCTTCGATACCCGCTCGGTATGGCAACGGATGCAGTTGTCCTGCACGAATTTTTTACCGCGGCTCGAAATGGTGATGGTCTCCGGGGTACGCCCGGAATAGAAAACAAAGACATCTTTCATGCCGTCAATGGTCTTCCAGGTATAATAGACCGGCAGGTTGTTGTGCGGCAGGTGGCAGTCGACGCA
>DDYQ01000258.1 GCA_002348005.1 Desulfobacteraceae bacterium UBA2230
GCCGCATCGTGCTGGTGGGCTGCGGAACCTCCTTTCATGTCGCACTCATCGCCCGTTCCCTTTTCCGGCACTATCTCCCCGGGTTCGAAATTGTGGCCGCACGCCCGGCGGAACTCGACCCGCTCGTGCGCACAATCAGCCCTGAACGCGATCTGGTGGTGATGATAAGCTGGTCGGCAACGACTGCGGATATGGTCGAACTCGCCAAGCTGCTCGTGCGCCAAAACGTCGTGACGATGGCGGTGACGGAAAAGAAATTCGCCGACATGGCGCTCATCGCGGCCAAAAGCGGCGGACTGATCCAGTGTCTCAGCGGCGAGGAGGTCACGGTTGCGGCGGTCAAGAGCACGTTCTGCCTGGCCTTCAGCCTGAGTGTGTTTGCGGTATGGCTGGCGCACGAGCGCGGAGCGCATGCAGAAGCCGCTGCGATGGCGGCCATTCTGCGACGACTGCCCGATCAAATTCGTGAGCTGCAATCCTCCCCGCACCTGGGGGCGTTCTGCGGTCGCATGGCCGCAGCCTATGCGGATGCGGTCAGCTGCCGGGTCATCGATGCGGTCCACCGGACCGGCACGGGTCGGGAAGCGGCCTTGAAGCTGGAGGAGACCAGCTGGACATCGGTGAGCCGCGCGATCGATTTCCGGGATGTGAGCGGGCTGCAAGCGAACGGCGCCCGGCACGGGCTGGTGATGATCAACGCCACCGCCCATTGCGACATGCCTGCGGCCTTGGACGTGATGCAGCAACTGCACCAGAGCGGCATCGCTTTTATTGCATTGAGCACCGCCGGCACTGAAAACGGCCGCATCGAGACTTTGAGCCGGGGGCAATGCTTCTGGCTGCCGAAAACCGAGGACCCTTTCCAGCCCTTTCTGGACCTGGTCTTCTATTACGAATTCGCTTACCAATACGGCATCAGTCACGGGCAGACCAGCGAGGGCTTCCCGCGTAACCGGGCCAAGTCGGTGACGGTGGGACGAAGCCGCACGGTCCGGACGCCGTCGCCTCAGGCAGCGCTCGCGGCAATGCCGGTGCCGAACGCGACCGGTTTCAGCCCCGGCCGCCTCGCCGCAGCCGGCGCGTGGGAAGGCACCGGCACCGCGACGGCCGAGTGTTATTTCCGGAACCTGCGCCATCTGGCCGCCGGTCCGGACTGGCTGCAAGCGATCGGCACCGGCGCGAAACGGATCGATTCGGTCACGCTTGCCCGGCTCCTGTTCGACGATCTACCGCCCGACGGCCATCTTCTGCTGATCCCGACGGACCGCATGGCACAGTCCGCCGCCCTTTCCACCGCCGCCCAGTGGGATGCATTCCTGCCCTGCGGGGTGCGGGTGGAACGGATGACAGGACTGCCGGGGAAGCTCCCCTCCCAATCCTTAATGATGCTGTGCGGCACCCGGGCGCCGGAGCCAGAACGCATGGACCGGATCCTGAAAGCCGCACAAGGCCCCGTCGCCTGGATCGGCTGCCTGCTGGAACCTTCCTGGCGCCGCGCCTTCGACAGTTCGGCCGGGTTTTTCGAAATGCCCGATCTTCCCGACATCGTCGGAGCGGATGCGCTCTACCTGTTGTTCTGCAGGCTGCTCTCAGGCGCCTGGCTGGCGCGCAACCCCCAACGGGGACGGATTCTGGGCGATCACCTGAATCAGCTTCCCGAATTGGCCTCTGCCCTGCTGCAGGAGACATCGGTCCGGCGCGGCCTGGAGGATATCATGACGGCCAACGCGTCCTACTCAACGGCCTTCTATGTCGGACCGCCGGGCGGCAGCGGACTGTTCTGGGAGGAGGCCTTCGATCGTGCCGGCCGCCTGGCGGTCGTCGGTCACGCGTTCGGCGAATCGGTTCATGGGCCCATTGTCACCGTGGATCACCGCGTCAAGCTGAAATACATCGCCCTGGAAAGCCCGGCGGCCGTTGCGCAGCGGGAACGGACGCGCCACGGCCAGGCGACCACTTCGGGTGTCTCCGCGGAATTTGCGCCCTCCGCGTTTTTCGCCGAGGGGCGCTGGTATCTGCCGGTCCTGCGCGACGATTACAATGCCGATCAGGACAACCTCATTATCCTGGACGCCACCAGCCGCCGGCATTTAAATCGGGCGCTGGATGAACTCTCGGTCTTCGGCTGCCGCTACGCACGAATCGCCGTCATGACCCAGAAGGCATTCGAGCGCCTCCCGGAAGCCGGAGCCCTGCGCGGCCAGCCGGTCAGCCACTTTCTCAAATTGCCGGGGGTCGCCGCCCTGAACGGCGCCATCCCCGAANNCACATCGTGGGCATGGCCGCGGCTGCCGATTCCACCCGGATCGGGAGCCGCGGGTCGGATTGAACTCCCAGCCTTCAGCGATCCGGCCGGAGGTCCGTTTCTACCGAATCCGGTTCGGCGAAAAGTACCGCCGCATTATGTTTGGACTTTTTGCGCTTCGATCTCTATAATTAGTCTTTTATGGATGCAGCGAATAGACGTGTGGCAATATGAACCCATTCAAACATTGGATGAAACCGACCCTGCAAAGCCTCTCCAAGACCTGCGGCTGAGCGGCTAAAATCGACCCGGTCGGGCTCGGTGCACTGCTGGCGGGTCTGCCCCAGGCGGCGGATCCCAACTTGCTGGTGGGATATTCCACCAACGACGACGCCGGGGTGTATCGATTGACCCCTGATATGGCCATTGTCGTGACAGCCGATTTCATCACGCCGCCGGTGAACGATCCGTTCCTGTTCGGCCAGATCGCCGCGGCCAATGCGCTGAGCGACGTGTACGCCATGGGTGGCACTCCCAAGGTGTGCCTCAATCTGGTCTGTTTTCCATCCAAAAAGCTACCGCCCGAAACCTTGCACCAGATCACGGCCGGCGCTTTAAGCAAGATCACCGAAGCCGAGGCCGTGCTGGCCGGGGGGCATTCGGTGGAAGACGACGAACCCAAATTCGGGCTTTCGGTGGTGGGTGTGGTCCATCCGGACAGGGTCTGGCGCAATGCGGGCGCCCTGCCGGGCGACCGCCTGATTCTGACCAAGCCCCTGGGCAGCGGCGTCTTGTTCAACGCCAATCTGAAAGGATTGGTTTCCGCACCCGCCCTGCAGAGCTGCATCGACACGCTGGTGCAACTGAACCGGGATGCAGCCGGGGTGATGCGTGACTTCGATATTCACGCCGCCACGGATATCACCGGTTTCGGACTGGCCGGACACGCCCTGGAAATGGCCCGCGCGTCCAACGTACATCTGGCCTTTGAAATGGATGCCCTGCCGTTGATGGATCAAGCCCTGGCCATGTATCAGCGGGGGGTCACCACCGGGGTCAATGCCTACAACCGACAATTGGCGGCGGAGCACATCCGGTTTGAAAGTCGGTGGACCGACCGCCAACGCGAAATCGTCTACGATCCCCAGACCAGCGGCGG
>DDYQ01000088.1 GCA_002348005.1 Desulfobacteraceae bacterium UBA2230
ATCCGCAAACCAATGTCGTCGATGTGCTGATATGCAGACTGCGGAACAAAATCGATAAAGATTTTCCGGAGAAACTCATTCATACGATACGGGGGATCGGCTATGTCCTTAGGCCTGTGGATACGAAAATCCCTTGGTGCGATAGGGTTTAAAATCGCCGTGGGCTACTCGGTACTCTTCGCCCTGAGTTTCGTGGCGCTGACCGCATTTGCCTACGTGCTGCTGGACAAGGCCGTGGAGCGGCGCGACCGTGAAATGATCGAAACCGAGGTGCAAAGCCTCCAGGGCCAGTATCAGAAAGACGGTTGGAGAGCCTTTAACAACCAAGTCAACGAAAACGATCGTTTCCGCAGAAACAACCCTTTTTTCACTCGGATTATCCTAACGCCCAACCAGGACGGCCTGGTCTTTTTCCCACACTACTGGAAAGAGTTCGATCTGAAGCACCTGGATAAAGTACCCCTTCCGGCACCCGGGACCTGGTTTGAATTGGATAATCGCGAGGGTACCTGCGCCCTGGAGATCTTCACAGCGCGCCATTTCGACGGCAGCCTTTTCCAGGTCGGTATCAGCTCAGAAGAACGGCTCTCGGTCTTGAACCGCTTTCGCGAGACTTTTCTGATCGTTTCGATTCCGCTCATCCTCCTGGCGGGCGGTGGTGGTGCCTTGTTATCGCGACGCGTGCTGCGGCCGGTACGCAACCTGATCGTTGCCGCCGCTTCCATCGAATCGGGGAAACTCGATGCAAGGGTCCCCCAAACCCACGCCGGCGACGAACTCGATGAACTGGGGGAGCTTTTCAATCGGATGATTGAAAAGATCAACCAACTGATCCGGGGCATGAGAAACTCGCTGGACAGCGTGGCCCACGACCTGCGAACACCCATGACCCGTTTTCGGAACAAAGCCGAAGCAGCGCTCCAGAACGGCAGCTGCATGAACGATTATGGCGAGGCGCTGCAGGAGTGCGTTGAAGAATCCGATCGTATTTTGCGCACGCTCAACATGCTCATGGACATCTCCGAGGCCGAGACCGGAACCATGCGGCTGAAACTCAAGCGGGTGGATCTGGTTCAGCTGGCGACGGAAATCGTCGAAATGTATCGCTTTGTTGCGGAGGGAAAAGGGATTCATATCGAAACAGTGTTTCCCGCAGCGGCGCAGGTGGAAGCAGATGCCGATCGCATCTGCCAGGTTTTGGCCAATCTGCTTGACAATGCAGTAAAATTCACACCGGATAACGGGACCGTCAGCGTGCGTATCGATACCTTCGCGGACCATGTCAGTTTGCATGTCGCCGACACCGGTATCGGAATTGAACACGGAGAAATTCACCGGATATGGGACCGCCTGTACCGGGGGACACATCCGACGCACAAGGGTATTGGCTTGGGCTTGAGCCTTGTGCGGGCGGTCGTGCACGCCCATCAGGGGGAGATCAGCGCATCGAGCACGCCGGGGACGGGATCCGATTTTGAAATCGTTCTTCCGGCCATCAGAAAGGACCGGTCCCGGAGTGACATGTGAAGGCTTTGCACTCGGTCACGAGGGTGCCCGCCGATATCCGGCGGCCTGCCTTAAAAACTTTCAAAAGGACACATGCCATATACGGCCCGGGCCCGATCGCACAGGGGATTGCCGCCGCTTGTAATCTCCCAGGTACCCAGAAAGTTCCGGCAGGTCGATGGGCGTTGCTCGTATATCCGGCAGGTCACCCCCACGCCAACGGTTCCCGTCAAAGCGATGCAGCGTTTTTTAATCAGCCTTTCGGTTCCCTTCATCACCCTTTTAATAGGGGTCAACCGAACCGTCAGCTCAGTCGGCACAAATCCGCCAAGCTGATCGTCGATTTCCGAACCCTGGATTGGTACCTTGTAAAACGCACAGCAGGCGCCGCAGCGCTGACACGGATTCTGCATTATCTGTCCCTTCAGGTATGCCGATCGTTCACCCACGTCGCAGCTTTCTGGCGCACGGGCGGAGCGGGGCCCGCATTTACTACCACCGAAACATTACGCCTACCTTGCCGGGGCATTACAGTTTTGAAAGGTGGGCGGCAGCGAAGAATGCGCACCGGAATTGACTTCCGGGCGTGAGGAAACAGGCACGGTCGGATTTTAAACCAGAGGACTGCGGGGCAGCTCTGGACAAGGGGCTTGAAATCNNATACCAAAGCAGGAACAATTGCATTGGCCGGCATCTGACCGCCTGTCGGGTCGGGTATGGGCGGCCGAGGGCCGCCTTTCATAGAAGACGGTGCGGCTTTTAACACCTAAAACAGCACGGGGAATCGAACATGGAATTCAAATGCGTCGCGTGCGGCACGTCCTATCCTTACGAGACGGTCCACCCCCGCTGCCGGCAGTGCAATGAACCGCTGGAACTCGAGTTGGAGGACCTGCGCCGGGCAAAGATTCGTACGCAAGCACAGGGGATATTGGCGCGCTATGCCGAGTTCTTGCCTTTTGCCGGCGGATTTGCGCACTTAAGCCTCGGTGAAGGTCGAACGCCGCTGATCGCCTCGCGGGCGGCCCGATCGTTGGGTCTCGATCACCTGTGGTACAAAAACGAAACCCAGAATCCCACCTGGTCGTTCAAGGACCGGGGCACGGTGACGGGGCTGATTCACGCCGCAGCGCTGGGATATGAGCGGATCGGCACCGTGTCCACGGGCAACATGGCGTCATCCGTGGCCGCTTATTGTGCGCACGCCGGAATGAAGGCCTATGTGCTGGTCTCCGCCGGCATGCCCGCCTCCAAGATCGCGCCGATTGCAGTTTACGCGCCTCAGTTGATCCGGGTCAGCGGCGATTACGGCCAGCTGTATTACGAGAGCCTTAAAATCGGCAGCCGCCACCGGATCTACTTCATCAACTCGGACGTCCCCCTGCGGGTCGAAGGCTCCAAGACGATCGCCTTTGAAATTTGTGAACAGATGGATTTTGATCCGCCCGATGTCGTGGTGGTGCCCACCAGCGCGGCAGGCAATGCAAGGGGCATCCTGAAAGGATTCGAGGAGTTTAAACGGGCCGGCCTGGTCGAGCGGATACCGCGCCTGGTGGTTGCCCAGGCGGAGGGCTGCGCCCCCATCGTTAAAGCCTGTGAGACGAATGCTTCCGGAGTCGTTGCATGGCCGCAACCGCACACCATCGCCCACGCGATCGAAAACCCCTTGCCTCCCAGCGGCAATCAGATCGTACGCCGATTGAAAAAAACCGGAGGGTGGGCGGTGGCCGTTTCGGACCGCGAGATCCTGGACGCGCAGGGTCTGCTGGCGAGGGATGGGATTTTCGGGCAGCCCGCTGCCGCCGTGCCGCTGGCCGCAGTCGCGCGGCTGCGCGCCGAGGGCCGGCTGGCGGGCGGTGAGCGCATTGTGTGCGTGGTCACCGGCGCTGGATTGAAATACCCTGAAGCCATCGCCGACCGCCCCCTGGACATTGTCGATACCGGCCTGGAACATCTGGGCGATTGCTTCGAGGGGGTCTTGTAGTTGCGCCGAAAAGACGGGACCGTCATTCAGGCCGATTTCGCGGTGCGCTCAGGTTGAGACCGATGCCGCTGCCGATAATCAGAACGCCACCCAGCACGCTTCGCATGGCCAGAAACTCTCCGAAAAGCAGCAGTCCGATGACGGCTCCGAAGAGCACTTCGGACATCAGGATCACGCCGACCCGTGGTGAAGGCAGGCACGCGAGGGCTTTATTGCCCGCCAGGTGGGCGGCCGTTGCCAGCACGACCACGACCACCAGTGCAGGCAATCCATTCGGGGAGATCATCAACGTTTCCGCACGCAGCATGACCGGTCCGATGCTGACGGCGACTCCGGCGACGCAGATGTAAAAAAAAGGGGTCAGGGGATTATTGGCGGCGCTGGTTCGACGGATCAGGGTGAATGTGAGACCCAGGCAGAACGCCGACAAAAGCCCCAGCAGATGTCCCGCCTGCAGTCCGCTGCCGGAATGTCCCATCCACAGGATCAGCGCCGTCCCCAGGCAGGCGGTCGCGATAAGCAGCCAGTCGCGCGGTGTGACGCGGTCAGTGGTGAGCCACGGTGACAGCAGAGCCGCAAATGCCGGGAACAGATAAAGCAACACCAGTGCCTCGAAGAGGGGTATAAGGACCAGGGCGATCGTCAGGGCCGTCACGCCCCCGGCGCCGCACATTCCCATCAGCCAAAGGGTGGACCGCTGCCGTCCAAGAATCGCCACCCCGGCCAGCCGGGCCCAAAGCACCATCACCACGGCCCCGAACAGGCTGCGGTAAAAAATGATGTGCCAGATGCTCATGTAAGCATCGGCAAAGCGGATAGCGGTGTTGAGGCCGGCATAGCAAACGGCGGCGGCGAATGCGTAAGCCGGTCCGGCCCAGGAGCATTTCGAAATCTTCACGGATCAACGTTTGACAAACAGTTGCTGAGGAAATTCAATGAACTTTTCGCAGCCGCTGCCGGTGATCAGCACCGGCTCGCTGCATTCGAAGCCATAGCGGTCCAGCCAGATGCCCGGCATGAAGTGGATCGTCATACCCGGTTCCAGCACGGTTTTGTCGCCGGGCCGCAGACTGACCGTATGTTCGCCCCAATCCGGCACATAGTTCAGTCCATAGGAGTATCCGACCCGCGATGGTTTGACCACACCGGTGTGGGCGATGGCCTCCCGCCAGCACCGCTCCACCGCTTCGGCGGTTACACCGGGACCCATCATGCGCAGCGTTTCCTGCAGGCCGGTCACCACGCCTTCGGCAGTTTTCAACAGATCGTCGGGAGGCTCGCCAAGATAAACCGTACGCGAAAGCGGTGCGTGGTATCGGTGCCGGGCACCGCACAGTTCCAGCAGCACCACGTCCTCCCGGCGGTATCGGCGGTCCGGAGCATAGGTCAGGTGCGCGGTGGAGGTTCGCTCGGCGGACGGCATGATCGGGAAGATCGCCGGCGGGGAGCCCCCGAATTCATCGGTGCCGGCAATCTGCGCCGCCGACACAGCGGCCGCCGCATCCTTTTCCCGGACGCCCGGTGCAATGGCGTCGATGGCGGTTCGCATCACTTTTTCGCAGATCCGCGCCGCCTGGCGCATATACCCGATTTCGGCCGCGGATTTGACGGTCTTGACCCAATTCACCAGATTGGTGGCGTCCAACAGCACTGCGCCGGACAGTTCCTCCTGCAGGGTGAGATACATCCGGGCAGTGAACCAGTAGCCGTCCATCTCCAGCCCTAGACGTTTTTCCGCCAGTCTCTTTTCACGCAGCAGTTGCGCCACATAGCGCATGGTGTGTGTATAGCGCGACTGCACGTATTCATCCGGATAGCCGTAGATGCATTCTTCCGGCAGCCAGGTGGTGAGCCGGGCGCCGTTTGAATCCTGCTGTCGGCCGAACCACAGTGGGTGATCGCCGTCCAGCGTGAGAATCACCCCCTGGTGAACATAGAAGGACCAGCCGTCGTATCCGGTCAGGTAATTCATGTTGGCCGGATCGGTGACCAGCAGCACTTCCATGCCGCTGCGATCCATCATCTGTTTGGTCCGCTCAATGCGGCGGTTGTACTCGTCCATTGAAAAAATCATGGTTTCGGTCATTTGGAATTCTCCAGCATCATGAGACGATTGAACCGAGATTGCGTTCGGTGGCGATCGCGAGGGTTTTGATGGCGATCATGGTGTCCTGCACCCCTACGCCGGTCAAGTCGCACACGGTGATCTGATGCTCGCCGGTGCGGCCTGGAGCCCCGCCGTTGATGATCGCCCCCAGTTCCGACACTGCGGCATCCGTCGTCACCAGCTTCGGGCCAGAGCGCTGCGCAGCTCCCCCAGTCGATAGTTCTGGGCCTTCAAATCACAGGCCACCAGGTCTGCCCGGATCAACACATCGGCTTCGAGTTCCGTTTCTCTTCCGTATCGCTTCCCATGGCGGTTATGTGAAGCTCGGAATGCAGCCATTCCGATTTGATAAATCCTTTACGGGAAGGTGTGGGATTCGGATCAAGCGGTGATCGTCCTTTCCAGGCGCTCTTGAATGATCGATAGATAAGCCGGTGAGTCGATCGCACTGCCGGTAACGATCGCCACCACCCGTTTGCCGCGCACATC
>DDYQ01000211.1 GCA_002348005.1 Desulfobacteraceae bacterium UBA2230
TCAAGAACACCATCGTGATCATGACATCCAATGTTGGCAGCCACATTATTCAGGAGCTGGGCGCAGCAAGGCGTGCCGAAATGGAACGGCGGGTCACCGAAGTGCTTCGGGCGCAGTTCAAGCCCGAGTTTCTCAACCGTATCGACGAGATCATTATCTTCCTCAACCTCAGTGTCGAGCAGATCGGCGCTATTGTGGATATCCAGATGCAGCGGCTGGCCAAACGCCTGGCCGAACGCAAGATCTCACTCGAGTTGTCGGGTGATGCCAAGCGGCTGCTCATGGAAAAGGGCTACGATCCGATCTACGGCGCGAGGCCGCTCAGACGTGCCATTCAGCAGTATATCGAAAACCCGCTGGCTGTTGAAATCCTCAGGGGAACAATCCGTGACGGTGAACGGTTGAGGGCCGAGGTGTCCGACGAAAAGCTGGTGTTCCGACCGGTTTAGACGGTCTGCGCCGGTTTGCGGGCGCGTCAAAAAAGCGCCGCCTGTCGGGGGCGGCTGCCTTTCGACGTGAAGCGCTGAAAGGTTGAGCGTCATAATATTTCGCCGGCGAAACCGGAGAGCGCCAGCGGCCTGGCGGTCGCCCCGATGATTTTCACAGGAAGGTGGAAGAACCTGGCTTGCGCGGAATCGTGAAGATGATCATCATGCCTATAAGCGCAGCACTTTGTTGCCGGTTCGAAGGAGATGACCGCGTCGAATGGCGATGACCGTATCGATGCAACCTACCAAACGCGCCGATTTTCTCTGGAGAAAGCGAGCACGGGTTAAGCAGCCGACCGATCGTAGGGTCCGGAGCGCGCGGCAACATAACGAACAATCCCGCGCGCAAGCGCGGACACGCCGCCGACATTCCATAGGGCGGTGCGGCTTGTTTGAATTTCAACAAATATATTGTCAAATCAGATAGATCGAGATAAGGTAAGCGCTTAAAAATCGAGAAGAACTCCCAGAGGCCAGGCTGGGACAAGGCACGGCAGGGGCGATCATGGGTTTATCGAGCAAGGAACGTTTGAGGCGTTTCTATGCCCAGTTTACAAACGAAGACCACGTGCTGGTGCCCATCAATGCCGACCCGGATGCGATCGCCAGCGCGATGGCTGTCAAGCGCCTGCTGTGGCGCAAGTCCGCCAGTGTGACCATCGCCAATGTCAATAAAATAGAGCGTCCCGATAATCTGACCATGATCCGGTTGGTGGGCGTGCGGCTGATCCCCTTCGAGAAGATCGAGATGGCTAAATATACCCGCATCGCGATGGTGGACGCGCAACCCGATCACAATGAACTGTTCCGTACTCTGAAACCCAGCGTGATCATCGATCACCATCCAATGACGGAAAGCAGCGCCGCCGCCGCGTATGTTGATATCCGGCCGAAATATGGGGCCACGGCCACCATCATGATCGAATACCTTCGGGCGGCCAAGGTCAAACCCTCCTCCAAACTGGCCACCGGCCTCTATTTTGCCATCAAGAGCGATACGAGCGATTTCGAACGTCAGACCCTCATCGAAGATCTGGAAGCATTTCAGTTCGTCTTCCGGCATGCGAATATCACCCTGGCACGACGTATCGAATCGGCGGAGATGCGTCGAGAATTCCTGACCTTCTTCAAGAAAGCGCTCTCCGAATTGCAGATCCGCAAGGGACGTGCTTTCGTGCATCTGGGTGCCGGCGTTCACCCGGATGTCTGCGTGCAGATCGCGGACTTTATGATGCACATCGAATCGGTGAACTGGAGCATTGTTTCCGGTGTTCACAACAAGAAACTGATCGTTATTTTTCGCAATGACGGTATTCGCAAGGATGCGGGGCATGTCGCCCGGCAGACCTTCGGGAAGCTGGGAGCGGCAGGTGGTCATAAGAGTTCGGCCCGGGCCGAACTCCCCCTGGAAGTGGTGGAAGAAGTGGTGGGCGCTCGTGATCGATCCTCAATATCGCAGTGGGTTGTCCGGCAGATCGAAAAACGCGCCGGCAAGGTGGACAATCTATGAAAGTGACCATACTGGGCTCCGGTACCTGCGTGCCGCGGCTTTCGCGCAGTGCCAGCGCCGTGCTGGTAGAGGAGGGTGCCACCCGCATACTTCTGGATATAGGTCCCGGCACGCTGCGGCGAATGCTGGAATATGGCGTAACCATATTCGACATCGATGCCATATTCCTGAGCCACTTTCATCCCGACCACACCGCAGAGCTGATTTCTTTTCTCTTCGCGACCAAGTATCCGGACGGCACCCGGCGGCGCACGCAGCTGCGCGTGGCGGCGGGGACCGGACTGAAAAAATTCTACCAGGGATTGAGGAGCGCTTATGGTGACTGGATCGTTTTGCCTTCCGATCAATTGTCGCTCATCGAACTCGATACCCGGACGGGTGAAACCATCCATGTGGGAGAAACCAAGGTGACGGCGCGACCTGTAAACCACCGGCCGGAAAGCCTGGGGTATCGCATTGAAGACCATGCCGGTCGCAGCGTCGTCTATTCGGGTGATACCGATGAAACCGGCAGCCTGGTGGAACTGGCGCGCGACGCCGCTCTGTTTATCTGCGAAGCGGCATTGCCGGATGACCACAAGGTGTCCGGCCATCTGACCCCCTCGTTGGCCGGTCGCATGGCACACAGCGCTCGGGCCAAATGCCTGGTGTTGACCCATCTTTATCCGGAAACCGACGGAGTCGATCTGGTGCGCCAGGCTGCAACCACCTATGACGGGCCGGTGATCGTGGCCGAAGATCTGATGTCCTTCAGGTTGACCCGCTGAAGGCGGTGAATCGTAATAAAAAGGATGCCATTGACGAGCATTGAAGCTGAAAGTTGAAAGCAAAGGATCGTGTTGATTGTAAATCTGAATCGAGCCAAACGCCGCTTTCGTCTTTTATCATACTGAATCCGACTGCCATGCGTTATTATCCGATACATCTCGACATCAAGAACCGCCTGTGCCTGGTGGTGGGCGGCGGGCAGGTGGGCACGCGCAAAGTCAGCATGCTGCTGGCGTGCGATGCGCGGGTGACCGTCGTCAGCCCCGTGGCAACTGCTGAATTGGAGCGGCTGGCCGATCAGGGCCGAATCACTCTCGAACAGCGCGTTTACCGCAGCAGCGATGTGACCGATATTTTCCTCGTGATCGGGGCCACCGACGATATGGCCCTCAACCGCCGCATTCATGCCGACGCCGAACAGGCCCGCCGGCTGTGCAACATTGCCGATCAGCCCGAACTGTGCAATTTCATCCTGCCGTCGGTGATCAACCAGGGCGACCTGACGATCACCATCTCCACCGCCGGCCGAAGTCCTGCATTTGCCAAGCACCTGCGGCAGCACCTGCAGGATCAATTCGGCCCCGAATACGGCCGCTTTCTCCAGTTGATGGGCGCCGTGCGCAAGCGGTTGCTGGCTGCCGAACACGCCCCGGAGGCACACAAGCCGATCTTTGAGCGACTGATCCAGTCGAGCTTGCTGGAACTGATCAAGTCCGATAATCACGCCGCAATAGACACACTGCTGGCCGAAACCCTGGGGCCAGGCTTCACTTATCACGAACTCATCGCCCAAGAGTGAGGAAGCGTGCATGCAGGTTCTCTTTGTTCTGGCTGTTTTTTTCTACATGCTCAGTTCGGCCGCATACCTGGCCTACCTTTTCCTTCAGCGTAACGCCACCCAGATCGCCGGCGCCGTTCTCCTGGCGGCCGGGTTTATCAGTCAGAGCGTGGTGCTGGTATGGCGCTTCGCTGCAACCGGCCACCTGCCGGTCAACAACCTGCACGAAACGCTGGTTCTGGTCGCCTGGACCGTGACCGGCGTCTACCTTCTGTTACGGATCAGGTTCAATCTTAAAATCCTGGGGGTATATGTGGCGCCCCTGGCGGCATTCATCTTACTCATGGCCGTTCAGTTTCCACGCGAACCGCAGCAGCCCCAGAACCTGCTCAAAGGCTTTTGGCTCGTGGTGCATGTCCTTACCATCCTGGTGGGCGATGCGGCCTTTGTTCTGGCGGCCGGTGCCGGGGCCCTTTACCTGATGCAGGAGCGCAGCATTAAAAACAAGGCACCCGGCTTCTTTTTCAAGCGATTGCCGTCCCTGGAATTGCTTGACAGCACCGGTTATGCATGTATTGTTACCGGTTTCACTATGCTGACCATCGGACTCTTCTCTGGTATGGTTTTCGCTAAAAGCGTGTGGGGCCGGTTCTGGAGCTGGGACCCAAAAGAAGTTTGGTCGGCCATTACCTGGATATACTATGCGATCTTACTTCACGAACGCCTCGCCGTGGGTTGGCGCGGCCGACGTGCGGCCATCATGGCGATCGTCGGCGTGGGGGTCATGCTGTTTACTTTTTTCGGAGTGAACTTTTTGCTCAAGGGCCATCATGGGCAATTTACGCAATTTTGATGAAAGCTGAAAGACGGACGATGCGACCCGAACCATCCCGGGCCTGATTTTTGCCGCCGACTTTGGCTGAAGCCTTAAGTCTGAAACCTGAAGCGCTTGCCCGAAAAAACAGTGCGGCGAATAGACGTTCATCGGCTTGGTCCATTCAGTTTTCATGGGTTAGTATGCAAGAAATCATCCTTATCGGACTCAATCACACCACTGCGCCCGTGGAAATCCGCGAGTGTCTCGCCTTTTCCGAGCAGGAAACCCGCGCGGCTCTGGGAATGCTGCGTGCCAAGTCCGAAATCGATGAGCTGATCTTATTCTCGACCTGCAATCGCGTGGAGTTGCTGCTGACAGCCCGACAGGCATCCCTGGCCATAGCCGACGCGCGGCATTTTCTGGCGGCCTTCAAAAAGATATCACTGGAGCGATTTGACGATGCGCTCTACCTGTACAAGGGCGACGCGGCGGTGCGGCATCTGTTTCGGGTGGCGGCCGGTCTCGACTCGCTGATAATGGGGGAGCCTCAAATTCTGGGGCAGGTTAAGGAGGCCTATCGTGCGGCCACCGAAGAGAAGACCTCCGGGGTGATTCTCAACCGGCTCCTGCACCGCACTTTCTTCGTGGCCAAACGCATCCGCACTGAAACAGGCATCGGCGACCATGCCGTATCAATCAGCTATGCGGCCATCGAATTGGGGCGCAAGATCTTCGGAAGCCTGGAAGGCAAACAGGTTCTGCTGCTGGGTGCCGGTGAAATGGCCGAACTTGCTGTGGAGCACCTGATCCGCAACCGTGTCGGGCACATTTTTGTGGCCAACCGAACCTTCGAGCGTGCCGTGACATTGGCCGCCCAATACCGTGGAACCGCCATCCATTTCGGTGAAATCGGAGATTATCTCAGCGATGTCGACATTGTGATCGGTTCGACTGCTTCGCCCACCTACGTCATCGACCGCACGATGGTCAAGGCGCGCATGCGCGGACGCCGCAACCGTCCGCTGTTCTTTATCGACATTTCCGTGCCACGCAACATCGACCCCGCCATCAACGATGTGAATAACGTTTATCTCTACGACATCGACGATCTACGGGGGGTGGTTGATACCAACAAAGCCGACCGCAGGCGCGAGGCGGCCAGGGCGGAGCGCATGATCGAGGAAGCGGTGATTCACTTCCGGCTGTGGCGTGAAAGTCTGGAAGTCGTCCCGACCATCAAAGCCCTGCGCTCCAAGGTCGAAGCGCTTGCCCAGTCCGAACTGCAGCGCACCATGGGACACATGGCCCATCTTTCTGAGGAAGACCGCCAGTCGTTGGAAAAGATGGTTCAGGCCACGATCAACAAAATATTGCACGATCCCACGCAGTATCTTAAAAATAACGGGTGCCAGGGCGATCGCGCGCAGTCTCTGGATATCGCGCGAAAGCTGTTTCGCCTGGACGAGTGAACCGCATACACATTTGAAGAGGGCAACATTGAAAACCGTCGCGTTTTTATTTCCCGGTCAGGGTTCCCAAAAGGTCGGCATGGGTCAGGACATCTACATGGAACGTTCCGGTACGCGTGCGATCTTCGAAGCTGCCGACCGGATCTGCGGCCTGCCGATCAAGCAGCTGTGTTTTGAAGGTCCGCTGGAAACGCTGACCGAAACCGTCAACCTGCAACCCGCCATTACTGCGGTCAATCTCGCCTGCCTGGCGCTGATCCGCGAGGCGGGGGTCGAACCGGCTATGTGCGCCGGTCACAGTTTGGGCGAATACAGCGCACTGCATGCCGCCGGTGTGATTTCGGCAGAGGATTGCCTGAAGCTGGTCTTCAAACGCGGGGAGTTGATGCACCGCGAAGCGACACGAAACAGGGGCACCATGAGTGCCATCATCGGGCTGAGCATCGAAGAAATCAATGCGATCACAGCCGAAGCCGCCGGAATCGTTTCGGTCGCCAATCACAACAGTGCCGATCAGATTGTCATTTCCGGCGAACCCGCGGCCGTGCAGGCGGTCAGCGAAAAGGCTTCCCGTTCGGGCGCGCGGGCCGTGGCGCTGAAGGTCAGCGGTGCCTGGCACAGTCCGCTGATAGAAGGGGCCCAGGCGGAGTTCAGTGCTTTCCTGGAAACCGTTGCCATTGCTCGACCGACTTGCCGGGTGATCCACAATGTCACCGCCGAGGCTGAGGGGGACTCGAGCCGGATCCCCAGCTTGCTTGCCCGGCAGCTGTGCAGCCCGGTGCGCTGGTATGACACCATGCAGCGCATGCTCTCGGAATCAGTGGATCTGTTTGTTGAGATCGGCCCCGGGAAGGTTCTGGCGGGACTGTTGAAAAAAACGCTGCCATCCGGTCACCCTGCCGGTGTATTCAACGTTTCCGACCTGAAAAGCCTGACCAAGTTTCTCGAAGCCGCAGAGGTTTAAGGGAGTGACGGGTGTTAAGCGGGCGATTCGGGGGTAAACCGTGATGGCCCACGCAACATAGGTGCCCGCAGATTCACCCCCTTACCACACCCGCACCTCCCGATAGCGCATATACCGATCCATCCGGGTTGAACGTTCTCCAATGGGTATTATGTTGTACCCTATTAAATTGGGGGCCAGGAAGATGTATGTTATTTGTTTTACAAACCGAAGCAGCTTGTGTTATTTAAACGTTTTTCAAAATGTCAATAAAAAGCTTTCTGAAAGCGAGTACGCCTATGAAAAAGAAAGATCTCAAATTCTTTGAGCAGCTTCTGCACGAGAAACTTCAAGAGCTGCTGAATCAGGGCGACACCACTGTATCCGGCATGACTGAGCAGAAGGAGAATTTTCCCGATCCGACTGACCGGGCTACCCTTGAGTCCGACCGCAACTTTATGCTGCGCATCCGGGATCGAGAGCACAAACTGATCAAAAAGATCAAGAAAGCCTTGGAACGCATTGAAAACGGCACCTTCGGCATATGTGAATCCTGCGGCGAGGAAATTTCCATCGAAAGGCTCAAGGCGCGGCCGGTAACCACGCAGTGCATCGATTGTAAAACCAAAGAAGAGGCTTTCGAGAAGGCCCTTGGAATCTAAATTGAATGGGGGCATTGATCTGCACATCCACTCGACTGCGTCGGATGGCACTTACGCGCCCGCCGACCTCTTGCGCATGGCGGCCCGTCTGGGCCTGGAAGCCATAGCAATCACGGACCACGATATCCTGGAGGGGTCTCGCCAGGCTCTGAGCGGGGCAATACCCGCCAACCTGAAACTGATTTCGGGTGTCGAGATCAGTGTCAATGCACCTGCCGATTGCCGTATTGACGGCAGTATGCACGTCCTCGGCTACGGGATCGATCTGCAGGATCCCCCGCTCAATGCGGCTCTCGAGGAATTGCAGGATGCCCGCAATCGACGGATCCCCGCCATTGTAACCCGATTGAATGAGCTGGGGGTGGGGATCGATCTTGAAGCCGTCCTGGAACAGGCGGGCGAGGGCGCCGCAGGTCGTCCGCACGTGGCCAGCGTTCTGGTCAGGATGGGGGCTGCCCGCGACATCGACGACGCCTTTCAGAAATATCTGGCCGGTGGACGGCCTGCCTATGTAGATAAATACCGGCTGGAGTGCCGCCGGGCATTTGACCTGATTCGTGGTGCCGGCGGTGTTCCGGTGCTGGCCCACCCCTTTCTGATCCGCAGCCGGCAAGACCATTGGATGGGATCCCTTTTCAAGCGCCTGGCCGATATGGGGCTCCTGGGGGTTGAAGCCTACTATTCGAAGCATCCCCCTGAGATCGTTGATTTCATAAAAAAAGAAGCTCGCAAGTATAACCTGCTGATCACCGGCGGTTCGGATTTTCACGGTGAACTGACCCCCGGCGTTCAGATGGGACGCGGCTTGGGCGATCTCTTCGTCCCCAGCGAGCTGTTTGGCACCCTAACGGCGCTTTGTCGGGACTTTTCGGCGTCATGACCGGACTTGACGAATACCAGGACCTTCAATCCGTATTAAAATACCACTTCAAAACGCCCGAAATGCTTCAGGAAGCATTACGGCACAGCTCTTACGCCAATGAACAAACCGACCCTGCGCTGCGCGATAACGAGCGTCTGGAATTCCTGGGAGATGCGGTCCTGAATCTGGTGATCGGACATCTCCTGATGAACGCCTATCCCCACATGAGGGAGGGTGAACTCTCCCGTATCCGCGCTCACATGGTCAATGAGACCCAATTGGCCGATCTCGCACGACGGCTCCGACTGGGCCAGTTTCTGAAACTGGGCAAGGGTGAAATCCAGTCCGGGGGCCATGACAAGAATTCAATTCTGGCCAACGCCCTGGAGGCACTCATCGCAGCCATTTACCTGGACGGCGGGTTCAGTGCGGTTTTCACGATCATTCAGGATCATTTCCAGGCGTTGATCGTTGCCGCTGCGCGGATGACGATGGGATTGGATTACAAGAGCCGCCTGCAGGAAGCCCTGCAAAGCGCGCAGCATGAAGTGCCGCAGTATCACGTGGTGGAAGAATCGGGTCCGGACCACGACAAGACCTTCCGGGTGGTCATGACAGTGGGCAATTTGAGAACCGAAGGCCTCGGCAAAAGCAAAAAGCTGGCCGAGCAGGAGGCGGCCCGCAGAGGCCTCGAAGCATTTGCCGACCGTTCGAGGCTTAAGACGTCCACCTCCCACGCGCCGCAATGATGCGGCCTGCGCGGGTTCCGATTATCCCGGCCGCGCGAACCTGAGAGATGAACCATGATCGCTGCGCACGACGTCAAGCCACTGATCGTTCCTGTGTTCATTCCGCACGCCGCGTGCCCGCAGCGCTGTATCTTTTGTGACCAGACCCGTGCCACCGGCCAGACCTTTGCGCCCGATCCGGACGCCATTTCAGACGCCATAACACAATTCCTGAGGCACAGCCGTCCAGGTCGTCCCTGGATCGAAATCGCATTTTACGGCGGCAACTTTTTAGGACTTCCGGCCGAATCGATACAAAGATTGCTGAAAGCCGCCACGGCTTTCGTTCAGCGCGGCGAGGCCAATGGAATTCGCTTTTCGACCCGCCCCGATACCCTCGACGACATGCGGCTCGATCTCCTCAAGGGATATCCGGTCACCACGGTGGAGTTGGGCATTCAGTCCATGAACGATCGAGTCTTGTCGCTATGCAGGCGTGGGCACACCTCCGACTGCAGTCGTCGGGCGGTGGCCGCATTGAGGCGGCACGCGTATCAGATGGGATTGCAGATGATGATCGGACTTCCGGGCCAGAGCGCTGAGGATGCCCTGGATACCGGCGTCCAAATCGCCGACCTGCATCCCGACTTCGTGCGCATCTATCCGCTGCTGGTGCTTGACCGCAGCCCCCTGGCGCGGTGGTACCGTGAAGAACGCTACGTCCCGCTGACACTCTCCGAGGCAGTGGAATTGAGTGGTGAACTGTATCGCCATTTTGCCCGGAGCGGCATCCGGGTGATCCGCATGGGCTTGCAGCCCACGGCCGAACTGAACCCCGATGCAGGCGTACTGGCAGGACCTTTTCACCCCGCATTCGGCGAATTGGTCCTTTCATCGTTGTGGCTGAAAGCGCTGGACGCCCACCTGCGCCAGGCCATGCGGCCGGGCGGCAGCGTGACCATTGAAGCGGAGGACCGAAATCTCTCCAGGCTTAAAGGTCGGAGAAACGCCAATTTGAAAGCACTGCAAAGCCGGTTCGACCTGCAGCCGATCAGCGTCCGGGCCCGGGTGGGCCTCGGCATGGACAGGGTGCTGGTAAACGGCACGTCCTGCGACATTCACGGCGTCGCCGGTTAAACCGTCCAACGGTATTGTCCCAAGAGTCGGTCGGCCTGAGACGAAGGTGAGTCGGCCTGGTGTTCTCTCATGATTCAGCACGCTTGCCAGTTCGGCGCCGCCTCGTCAAACGCGAACACAGACGTCCAGCTCTCGCGGGCGTCAAACCGCTACGCGCTTTTTAGGTCCAGCTTTCGGGGTCGCGCATGGGGACAGCCGGGACTTGCGAGAAGCAGGCGGTTGGTGTACCGAGGAAAAACCACCGACGCTTCGATTTGACCGGGCACTCGGATGGTCCATCTGCCCCGGTACCGTTCGCTTTGCGTGCGCTCAGGTGCAAGTCGAATTCCGGTGCTGAACGCTTAAATTCAATTTGTTGCCGTCCACTGATCTTCGTCCGCGATGAGGTTCATGTTCGCGGAATAAGAGGGGGGCAAGTCTATCTCGAACCGGTCACGGCATTGCCGAGGGCCGGCGGAAACACGCTGCCGTATGGGAGAGCGCTATCCTTGTCTGATCGATTTCCGTTTCTCGTCAAAAAAGAGGAGCCTGCGCTCAATGTGCGGGCGCTGGTCGGTTCGATCGCCGGCACGCAACTGGCCGATGGGCGGATACCCTGGTCGCCCGGTGACAAGACCGACCCCTGGGACCATGTGGAGTCCGCCATGGGGCTGACGGTCGGCGGCGCTTACGAAGCGGCACGCCGTGCTTTTGAATGGCTAAAGGCGCAGCAGTTGTCCGACGGCAGTTGGTATGCGGCCTACGGTACAGACTCGGTCCGTGACCGGACACGTGAAACCAATCACGCCGCCTACATTGCCGCTGGACTGTACCACTATTTTCTGGCCACCGACGATCTCGATTTTGTACGCCCGCTATGGCCCAATCTCGAGGCCGCCATTGAGTTCGCCCTGCGTCACCAGGCGCCCTGCGGCGAGATCGGATGGGCCGTGAGCCCCGCAGGGCAGGTGGACCGCATGGCCCTGCTTACCGGCAACAGTTCGATTTACTTCAGTCTCAAATGCGCCCTTGTGCTGGCCGATGTGCTGCAAAAGCCCCGACCGCGCTGGCACAAGGCCGCAGACCGACTGCGCAATTGCATTCGCAATCGGCCATTTCGCTTCAACATGACCAAGGCGCGCTTTGCAATGGATTGGTTCTACCCGGCATTGTGCGGCGCTTTGACCCCTGCGCAGGCGTGGGCGCGCATCTCCCGGCAATGGAGAAAATTCGTGATCCAGGACATGGGGGTGCGCTGCGTTTCGGACCAACCCTGGGTGACAATTGCCGAATCGAGCGAGCTGGTACTTGCCCTGGCTGCCATGGGCAACGATCTGCTGGCGCGCATCGTGTTTGGCTGGATCGGAGGCCGCCTGTTCGAGGACGGCACTTTCTGGTGCGGCTTTACCTGTCCGGAAATAATCGTGTGGCCCGGCGAGAAGATCACCTGGACCAATGCGGCGGTTCTGCTGGCTGCCGATGCGCTCTACGGCCTCACGCCGGCCGCGCGCCTGTTCGACCACCGCCACTGGCAGACAAAAGGGATGTGAACCCGGGATGCGCCGCGATCATCGCCCCTACGTATTGAAGAAGGCCTGGTTCAAATTTCAGCGGTTTTATACCGGCCATTTCCTGCGTCCCCAGCTCGAAACCCTCGGCCGCGGCTTTCATTTCATGCAGCCCTGGTACGTTGAACTGTTCGGGGGGCCCATCGCAATCGGGCGCTACGCCACGGTCATCGCCACCTCAGACAAGAAGGTGCGCCTGTCGGTCTGGCCCGAGCAAGCCGGCCGCGGCAGGATCGGTATCGGCGACTACGCCCTGGTGTGTCCCGGCGTGCGCATCAGCTCGGCGGTCGATATCCGTATTGAGGATAATTGCATGCTGGCGAGCGGCGTTTATATCACCGACTCCGACTGGCACGGCATCTATGATCGCATCTCCCTGGGCAGAGCCAAGGCGGTCCACCTGGAAAAGAATGTGTGGGTGGGAGACAGTGCTATTGTCTGCAAGGGCGTGCGCATAGGCCAAAACAGCATCATCGGGGCGGGCGCCATCGTGGTCGATTCTATTCCCGCCAACTGCATTGCCGCCGGCAACCCGGCCAGGGTGGTGCGCCGACTCGATCCGAGCGAACTGTTCACCACGCGGGAGCATTGGTATGCCGACCCGACGAGATTAGCGCGCGACTTCATCACCTGGGAACAGGCCGTACTCAAGGGCAACACCTTTTTCGGATGGCTGCGGCATCTGCTGTTCCCGTTGCAGGGCGACTGAAACGACGTTCCGGTCGCGCGGATCACTTTTGCGCCGGACGCTCCTTGACCGCCTGCATGAAAATCCGGAACATCACCACCTCGATGAAAAGTGCCGCAAACAGAATCGCCGTATCGACCAACATCAATGCAAGCGGCGAGGCCTGATCGTCTCCGATGAGCTGGGCCAGCATCAGGCTGAGGAGGAAAAGCGGCAGGGCAAAAATTGCCAGCGAAGCCACGATGATACCGAAATGGCCGCGCGTCATCTGAAAACTTTTGAAAATGGCCGCTTTGGGGTCGACTCTGTCGAGGATCAGGTGGAATTTTGCAAACGACAGGCGAACCAGAATCCAGACCCCGGGCACGATCAGAGCCATAAATCCGGTCCAGACCAATGCCATCTCTATTACGCTGAGCATCAGCAGGGGGGCATAATGCCCAAGGGCGGATCGCAGCAATTCCGGTGTCGACGGGCGCTCCTGGTAGGCTTGCCGGGCCATCATCAGGATCAGCGCTGCCGTGTAGACCGGCTTGAGTGCCAGATTAACGATGACGGGCAAAAACCGCGCCGCCTCCTGGGTGGCTTCCGGTGAGCTGAAGACCAGGTTGTTGACCGCCGCGCCCAGCAGCAGAAAAGGAAGGCTCACGGCGGCGATCTGCCGCAGATTGCTCAGAAAGAAGTGGAGCGAGTCGCTGATGATCAGTTTGAATGCCGTCATGATTGGTTCTGGATGACCCCCCATGGTCTTCAGCCCGGCTTCTTAACATATCCGGCCGGGGCTGCGCCACATTTAAGATTCTTCACTATCGCGGAACCGGCGCCAGTGAAGATTCCCTTCGCAGATATGTGAAGACGTGAAAAAGGATTCCGCCGGCCAGCGCGATCAGGCCGCTGAGTCCGAAGAGCGCCGCCGAGCCGACGCGGCTGTAAAGCCAGCCGCTCAGCATGAAGCCGACCATCAATCCCAATCCATAGCTCACCGCGTTATTGATCGCCTGACCGGAGGTTTTGGCTTCAGCCGGGGCCAGGCTGTCCATGTACAGGATGCTGGCCATGTGGAACGTGCCGTAGGACATGGCATGGGTCACCTGCAGCAGTACAAGTCCCGGTCCTGAGGAGATGACCCAAAGCCCCCCCCAGCGGAGCACCGCCGCAGCGAAAGAGAGGCTCAGGACGGTCTCGTATCGCATGCGGCGGAAAATGCGCTCCGAGAACATCATGGCCACAATTTCAGCGCCAACCGCCACGGCCCAGCACAATCCGACAAAAACCTCATCGTAGCCCAGCTGGGTGAGATGGATCGAAAAGAAGGCGTAGTAGGCGCCGTGACTCAGCAGCATCAGGAATCCGCAGATCCAGAATATCAAAACCCGCGGTTGAATCAGGCTGCGCAAACCCCGCCCCAGGGCATCGAGGCGCGGTTCCGCAAGGCGCGGGAAGGCGAGCGCCGTCAGGGCCTGAATCCAGGCGCCTGCCAGAATGAGGCTGAGAATGATTTTGAGGCTGTAAATTTCGACCAACCGCCCCACCGCAAGAACCGTAACGATAAAGGCCAGCGACCCCCAGGCGCGCATACGGCCGTATCGCTTTTTGTCCTTTCCCAGCACCTGCATGGCGAACGCTTCCAGGAAAGCAATCAGGGGTGCGTAGAAAATGCTGTAGACGATGGTGATCGCCAGCATCCAGGCGAAATCGACGGTCAGCAGAAGAAAGCCCCAGGTAAAGGCGCTGACGAAGTTGCAGGCGATGTAAATCGGACGGCGGGCATGAAAACGGTCCGCCAGCAAGCCCCATACGATCGAGAAAAGAATCAGAACCAGGGAGCGCACGGCAGAAAGGGCGCCGATCTGCAGTCCCGAAAAGCCCAGGCGGTAACAATACAGGTTAAAGAAGGGCAAATAGACACCCATGCCCCCGAAATAAAGAAAATACTGGGCGCCCAGAATCCAGCGCCTGGGGGTATCGTTCTGCATGCTTCCCATCATAGGGGATGGAAGTCGCCGGAGCAATCCTAATCGATGGCGACGCGCACCTGATGAGGTTTCTCTTGTTCGGGTTTGGGAACTTCGACCTTGAGGACGCCGTTTTTCATGGAAGCCTTTATGGTTTCAGGCGCGATGGAATGGCGCAAGGTAAAAGCGCGATGAAACGTGCCGCACCCCCGTTCACGGCGGTAGTACTGCTCCTCTTTGGCGTCTGTCTCGGCGATCCGTTCACCTCTGAGGATCAGGATATTATCTTTGACTTCCAATGAGACCTCTTCTTTCGAAACGCCGGGCAGATCGGCCTCGATCACGACTCCGCTTTCCGTTTCGTAGATGTCGACCAGCGGCCGCCAGGCGCACAGGTCGTCGGCCTGAGGTTGGGGAAAGGCATCCTCGAAGAGCCGGTTGATCCGATCCTGAAGCGTAGAGATGTTTTTGAAGGGATCCCATCGGATGATGGTCATTCGGGCACCTCCGTGCGCTGGGGCTTTTTGAGCATAAACTATACGCCGCAAGGCGTGCCGAAAACCTAAGCACCGCACCGGGCATGTCAACTGAAACCATTCGAGCAAAATCGGCGACGCGGGATGCTTTACAAACCGGGGGGTGGATGTTATTTTTACCGCGATTCCGGCCATTTCATCAATGGGGTGCGCCGGCATGACAGAGCCGGAAGTGCATCGTGTTAACCGTAACAGCGGCAGGAGCAACACATGGACTCTAACAAAATCAGGTTTGTTGGCCCTTTCGATTCAAGCGGCTCGCAATTCGAAAAAACGATACAAGATATCTTCCGTCCGCGGCCGGTCAGTCCCATGTTCGTGTGCACGCACTGCAGCTGGCTGCCCCAGATGGATATGTATGAAACCGAGCAGGAGATATTCATCTGGGCTGAACTGGCGGGCGTTGAAAAGGACGAGTTGGAAGTGGAAGTCAACAGCAAAGCGGTCCGCATCCATGGGTTCCGGCGGGAGCAGCCGCGTTCCCCCAACGGCACGTACCGTCTGGCCGAGATCCGCTATGGCAATTTTGAACGGATCCTGTATCTGCCGGCGCCGGTGGACAGCGACAGCGTGACCTCCACATTCTCCAATGGCCTGCTGACGGTGCAGATGAAAAAGCAGGAAGCCCCCAAAACCCATAAGATTCCCATCAGCGACGGCTGATGATACCGGCGGCCGCATGCGCCACCCGTCCGCCTTAAAAGGATAGCAAACATGGAAGCACGCAGACCCTCGGATAAAGAGAAGGAGAGTTTGATGCCTGAAAACAAGCCCTCGGTGGGGTATAACGCGGACAATCTGCCCACGTTGATTCCCATTCTGCCGCTCTATGAGGCCGCTTTGTTTCCCAAGATGGTGCTGCCGCTGGTGGTGATGCAGGGTGAATCGATCAAGCTGGTGGACGAAGCCATGTCGCGGGACCGGATCATCGGTTTGGTGGTCTCGCGCAAACAGGAGAACGTGCGTCCCGACCCGCAGAGCGATGATCTGGCCAAGGTGGGCTGCAGCGCCTTGATTTTGAAGATGGCCAAAAATGACGACAACCGGGCCCAGATGCTCGTTCAGGGGCTGACCCGCTTCAAGGTCAAGCGCTATGTGGAAGGTAAACCCTACCTGCAGGCCGAAGTCGAACACTTCGAGGATATCGAACGCAAGGATGACGAAACCTCAGCATTAATGGCCAATCTGATCAAGCAGTTCACGCGCGTGGTAGAGCTGTCTCCCGGACTGCCGCCAGAGATCGGCCAGATGGCCGCTTCCATCAAGGAGCCCGGAACGCTGGCGGACATGATCGCCTCTACGGTCAATTCCTCCCCCGAAGAAAAACAGTCGATCCTCGAAATTCAGGACGCCACCCGGCGGCTCACGGCCGTAACCAAGCTGACCAATCACCAGCTGAACATCCTGGAACTGGGGAATAAGATCCAGAGCCAGGTCAAGGGTGATATGGACAAGCGCCAGCGCGAATATTATCTGCGCCAGCAGCTTAAGGCCATTCGCGAAGAACTTGGCGAAACCGACGAGGCCACCGTCGAAATCGAGGAATATCGGACCAAGATTAAGGAGCGCGGCCTGTCCGAAGCCGCCGCCAAGGAGGCCGAGCGCGAACTGGACCGGCTGGCCAAGATGCATCCCTCTTCAGCCGAGTACACGGTCTCTTCGACCTATCTGGACTGGCTGACCGAGCTACCCTGGCAGGTCCGTTCCGAGGACAACCTGGATATCGCCAAAGCCCGCAAGGTGCTGGACGATGACCATTTCGGTCTGGAAAAACCCAAGCGCCGCATTATCGAATATTTGGCGGTGCGCAAGCTCAAACCCGATTCCAAGGGGCCGATCCTGTGCCTGGCAGGTCCGCCGGGCACAGGCAAAACCTCTCTGGGCGCTTCCATCGCGCGGGCCCTGGGGCGCAAGTTCCACCGCATATCTCTGGGCGGCGTGCGCGATGAGGCCGAAATCCGCGGCCATCGCCGTACTTACGTGGGGGCCCTGCCGGGGCGCATCATCC
>DDYQ01000180.1 GCA_002348005.1 Desulfobacteraceae bacterium UBA2230
CGACGCCCAGGGCGAGGTGACCGTGCGCCTGAAGGAAAACGGTCTGGTGGCTCTGGGCCGCGGTTCAGACCCTGACATCCTGACCGCCAGCGCCCTGGCCTACATTAACGGTCTGAACCGCCTGGAGTACCTCAAGGCTCACCCGGTGCAGGCCACCCAGGCATTGTAACGGAACGAATTGATACTCCATGATCACAAAGACCACCGTACGCCTTCCGGCCGGTGGTCTTTGTGATATTTTTTCCCCAGAGAGGGAATTGAATCCGGAGCAAAAAAAGTGTCAATCCCTCTCTGCACCTTGCGACTTCTTTGGATTCGATGATCTTTACTTCTTCACCCCCAGCAGTCCATCACGGATGCTCTTGTCTGCCTTTTCACCCACATTGGCGCGGAAGTACATTTCCGCAAAGACCGGGTCGGAAATAGTGCCCTTGACCTGCCCCTGGTATTCCAGGGTCAGGCCCTGCCCCGGCACATAGGTGCCGATGGAAAGCTGCCCCGGCTGCATGTCTTTGTCCAGCCAGGAGGCGTATTGTTCTATCGCGGCCCTGTGGGCTTCGACCAGTTCGGGCGGGTTGGAGCGCTGTATCTGTTCGATAAAGCCGTTGCGCAGCTTTTCGGCGGTGGCCATGCCGGTCAGGTAGTGGGAGTAGAGCTGTTTGACCTGCTGTGAGGTGACGACCTCTTCGGGGTCCTGCGTGGGTTTTTCGAGATAAAGGCCGAGCACATTGACTTTGACGAATCCCATGGCCTTGCGCAGGGCCGCCCCGTTCAAGGTCACGATTTTTCCGTCCACCTCTTTTTGAGAGGGCAGTTTGACGCCCTGCACCTCCACGTCCGCCGCCAGCACACTGCCGCCGGCAAGCCCTATCACCACCGTGACCGAAAGCAAGATCTTCAACGCAGTTCGGAACATCTTGAACCTCCTTCCCTGTTTTCTGTTCGCGTCGTGCATCCCGAAACTGAGTGCGCTTCGACTCGCACCCTTGTCATTTTGATCTGCTCACGTCATCGCTTCGAAAGTCGAACCCGTTTCCTAGCCCGTTCGGAACCAGCAGATACCAAAAGAAACCTTGAGCGCAATGACGAAGCATTTCAGCCTCAACGCTTAATGAATTTTCAAGGCGCCGACCAGGTCACGGACCGCGGAGATATCGTTCTGCCGCATATAGCCGGCGATGCCGTCGATGATCTCCACACTGGCCCGCGGATTGACGAAATTGGCGGTCCCGACCTGCACGGCACTGGCGCCGGCGATAATGAATTCGAGAGCATCTTCGGCGTTCATGATGCCGCCGATGCCGATTACCGGAACCTGGACTGAGCGGGCCACCTGCCACACCATGCGCAGTGCGATCGGTTTGATGGCCGGTCCGGAGAGTCCCCCGGTGATGTTGGCCAACTTGGGCCGACGGGTCTGGATGTCGACGGCCATTCCGGTAAGGGTGTTGATCAGCGAAACGGCGTCCGCACCGGCGGCTTCCACGCTGCGAGCGATAACGGATATGTCGGTGACGTTAGGCGAGAGCTTGACGATCAGTGGGCCCTTATAGCGCCGCCGAACGGCTTGTACGACCTGATGGGCCATGCCCGGGTCAGAGCCGAAGGCCACGCCGCCCTCTTTGACATTGGGGCAGGAGATATTAACCTCGATGCCGGAAACGCCCTCGATGCCGTCGAGGCGCGCCGCCAGTTCGGCATAGGCCTCGACCGTAGTACCGTAAATATTGACCAGCACGGGTGTTTCCAACGTACGCAGATACGGCAGCTTTTCCCGGAGGAAAGCATCCAGTCCGACATTTTCCAGGCCGATTGCATTGAGCATGCCGCAAGCGGTCTCGACAATGCGCGGCGGCGGGTTGCCCCTGGCCGGAGTAAGGCTCAGGCCTTTGACAATGATGGCACCCAGACGCGCAAGATCGACCAGTTCTTCGAACTCGCGAGCGTAGCCGAAGGTTCCGGAGGCGGTGATCACCGGATTCTGCAGCATAAGTCCGCCGATATGCATGGTAAGATCGATGGTTTTCATCATCCGTAGAATGCCTCAGGTCGGCCGAAGTGAAGCTGAGTATAGTACAGCCGCCCGGGATGATCAATCCGCAACTTCTGACGCAGCTTCGCCGCACTATAGGGCTGAATTCTTACAGCGACGGGGGCCGCTCCTCCGGTCAACCATGGTGCGCATCGTTCGGTTTGGGGATAAAGTTTTTGCGGCGGGCGTCGATGATAGATGAAACGAAAACCCGAAGCTTGGATGAAACCCCTGCAATCTCCATTATGGTCTCAGAAGCGACCTATATTGTAATTCAGATGCGCCCTATATTTTAATGAAGATATGCTCGATCAGGGCGAGAAAATCATTGAATTTAAACGGCTGGATGATATGAAAAGGTTCGCAATGCGCGCAACATCAAGGTGAAGCGCATGCGATACGCACGGCCATCAGGCGGGCAAAGGATCTCTGATGGACTGTGGCCGGAAATGCTTTCGCCATCGATTTCCGGCATGCTGCAGCAGCGAAAAAATTGCGTTACCCTGCCTGAAGCCGATCTGCGCAATGCCCATGTACAAGCAGGCCAGATAGCGAAACAGTGCCATGGTGCGCTCCCAAGGCCTGGAGGATAAAGAATTGCATAGCCGGAAGGTAACACGCCATAAAGGTTCATTGCGCACGCGGACAAAGCATTATACAATGCCGCGCAAAACAGAAACCCGTGCAGCCGCCCAAAACAAACTCAACCTGTCAGTACAATGCCGCCTGCCGTTTGCATGTGGCTGGTAAGGTATTCTGCGTTATGACTGCGGTGTCAACCACTCACCAAGCGCTTACAGAGGAGATTTACATGCTTTCTGACGATCGCGTCCGATTCGAAAAACCGGATCTGCACCTGCTCCGAAATGAATTTACCGTTGTGGACCTGCACTTTCACTCTCACTATTCCGACGGCCTGAACCGCATCGATAAAATTGCCGACCGGGCCCGAAAACTGGGCATCGGCATTGCTATAACCGATCATAACGACATCCGCGGCGCGCTTGAGATCGACCTCTATGACGATGTTCTTTCCATTCCGGGAATCGAGCTGACCTCGGCGGAAGGTTCCCACCTGCTGGTCTATTTTTATGAGATCGAACAACTGAAGCGCTTCTTCGAACTTGAGATCGCACCCTTCAGAGGGTCGGGGATCATGAGCAGCCTGGCTCTGCCAATGAGCGAACTGATCGCCCGGGCCCGCCAGTATGACAGTGTAATCATCTTCCCACACCCCTATTGCGCGATGTATACAGGGGTCTGCAACCTGCATTTTTCGGAAAACCAACTGCATCAACTCTTCCATCAGGTCGACGGCGTGGAGGTAATCAATGCCAACCTGCTGAGCAAGTGGAATCTCAAGTGTACGGTCCTCGGTTTCAATCTGCGCAAGATCATGGTGGGTGGCAGCGACGGTCATGCCTTGAGCCACATGGGCCGGGCGGTCAGCTATGCGCACTGCAAGGCAACGCGTTACGATTTTCTGGACGCCCTGCGGTTGAAGCGCAATCGCGTGGTCGGCAAGGAAATTCCACTGCTGCGCAAGGTGACCTCCAACAGCTTGAAATTCCGCAACAGCCTGTGCATCTGCAACGAGATGTTCGAAAAGAATATCCGCTACGGATGCAAGGCGCTCAACATCAAATCGCATGCCATCCGCACCAATATCCAGCGCCGTTTCTGCGCGTATTTTCAACCGCAGGCCGAGAAAATGCGTCCTGAGGCGGGAGCGCTGCCGCTGACGATCTCGAATCGCCGATAGGCGTTCACCTCGAAGGCCAGGACGCCCGCGGCGTCCTGGCCTCAGGCACTGGCCCCCTTTCACCGGCGTCCCCTTGCACCGGCGCATCCGGTCAATAGCGGACGTGTCCCAACGACCCAAGGCGATGCCGAGAGCGGCCTTGATCGATGTACCCGGGCGCCGGTCAACGCCTTCAAAAACCAATCATTTATTGATTTGACCCCAAGTATTGCCTATATTGCCTCTAAACCAGCATTCTGGCCCTCCTCACGGTAGACAACCGGCTGCAATGCTCTGATAGCTGGATCGATCCGCCGAGTGGACCACCCGTTCAGGGCAGGAGGAAAATGTACCGCGACAACTATATCAAGGCCTTGCGGACCGAACTGTTGCAGCTGGTGGCCGAAGAATTGACGCCGGTGGCGTTGCGCTACGGGTATAACGAGGTGCCGCTCGAAACGACCATCAAATGGCGCCCCCAGGTTCTGGTGCTCGGCAACTACTCTTCCGGAAAGTCGACCCTGATCAACGACTTTCTGGGCGCCCGGGTACAGGCTACCGGACAAGCGCCGACAGACGATTCGTTCACGGTGATCACGTATGATGGATCGCTGCCCCCCGATGCACCTATCCAGGTGACCGAGACGCGCGACGGCAAATTCCTGCTGAACGATCCCGAATACCCTTTTGAAACCCTTAAAAAGCATGGCCAGCGATTCGCCGCCCACTTTAGGCTCAAAAAGGTCAACTCGCCCTTCCTGAAAAACCTGGCCATCATCGATACCCCCGGCATGCTGGACAGCATCACCGAACGTGACCGCGGCTACGATTACCAGGAGGTCATCGGCGATCTGGCGCAGATCGCCGATCTGGTCCTGGTGATGTTCGACCCGCACAAAGCCGGGACGGTCCGCGAGGCGCACACCAGTCTGAGGGACACGCTCCCGGCGCGCACCTTTGAAGACAGGGTGCTGTTTGTGCTCAACCGCATCGACGAATGTGCCTCGCTGATCGATCTTCTGCGGGTCTACGGCACGCTGTGCTGGAATCTCTCACAGATCACCGGGCGCAAAGACATCCCCATGATCCACCTGACTTACTCGCCCCAGGACGCCGCCCGCAGAGCGGACGAACCGGGCAGCGAATACCTCGATTTCCTCGAGAACCAGCGTGAGTCGTTGAAGCGCGCGGTCTTGCAGGCGCCGTGCTATCGCCTGGACAACCTGGCGGCCTTTGTCGAAACGCATGGCGAACGTCTGGCCCATCTGCTCGAAGCCCTGATCAGCTATCGCATCCGAGCCCGCAAGTTCCGACTTAAATCATTTGCCCTGGGGGTCTCCATCAGCGTTGTCACAGGTGCCGCCGCCTATTTAGCGAGCCTTATCCTGCCCCAGGTCTCCGGGATGGACCCGATGATCCGGCTCTACGCCGCCGCTGCGATCTCCGTCGTTTTTCTCGGAGCATGGACGCTGGGTTTGGGTGGCTATCTGTTCCGCCGCTTTCATCGCAAACTGCTTCGACAGCTCGATCATCTCACGGCCTTACGCAACCAGCGGCGCCGCGACAGCTGGGAAGCGATCCGGGGCCTGGTCCAATCCATTCTGCAGACCACCCAGGGTCGTTTTTCGCTCCACGATGTGCGGCATGACTACTCCACCGTCTGGAAAGTCTATCAAAAGGGGTCACAGGAAATCCGTGAGGCCCTCAAAGAACTGGACGGCCTCTCCCCGGACGAAGAGATCGCCTTCTTGAAACAGAAAGCCCAAAGCGCGGGTCTGGACCTGGAAAAAGACCCTGAAGAGTCTTATTCCACTCAGAGCAAGCCCTACTCTGCTATGCATTGAGGTTCCTGCCGAAGAGGACTGGGCGTGATAGCGACAAAGGACTCAAAATTCACCAATGGGGTGTGTTCTGCGCGGAAAGCAGCCCAGGAGCTCATCCGAGACCAGCGCGTCATGGTACTGGCCACCTGCGAGCCGGCGGCGCCATGGTGTGCGCCGGTCTACTTCGTATACACTGAAGCGGGGTTCTGCTTCTTTTCCAGTCCGCGATCCGAGCATATCCGCCATATCGAAGCAGTCAGCGCCGCAGCGGCCTCCATTTTCAGTGACAGCGGCCAGTGGCGCCAGATCCGGGGGTTGCAGATGCGCGGTACGGTGCATAAAGTAGATAAGATCGGCGAGCGCCTGAAAGTGACCGCCCGCTTCATCCGCAAATTTCCGTTTACAAAGGATTTTCTGCAAGGCGGTCCAGGTGCAGCGCCCGAACTATCCCGCAGAGTAAAGCTCTATTCCTTTTTGCCAAGTGAAGTTTATCTGGTCGACAATTCGACCGCGTTCGGACAGCGTATTCCGCTTGAGATTGATCTTCTCGATGCGGCCGCTCAAAACGAGGAGTAAACCATGTCCACCGGCAACACCTATTTTGCGCCCTTGGACCGACCGGAAATCGCTGCCGTCCTGTTTCATCCCAGGCCGGAAACGGCCCCCCGGACCGCCCTGCCCGAAACCACCCATGACCTTTTGATCGATGTCGCCCCGGACGTGCGCATCGGCGCTCGCTTCCATGCAGCGGCCCCCAAGGGCGCCAACATTCTTTTTTTTCACGGCAATGGTGAGATCGCAGCCGATTACGACGATCTCGGCCCGGTCTATAACCAGCGCAACATTAACTTTCTCGCCGTGGATTACCGCGGTTACGGGCGGTCCAATGGGATGCCGGGCACGGAAACGATGCTGGCCGACAGCCACGCCATCCTGCGCTTTACCCGTACCTGGCTGCGGGAGAAACGCTTCAACGGTCCCTTGATCATCATGGGCCGCTCTCTGGGCAGCGCATCGGCCCTCGAACTGGCCGACAGTCACGCCGGATGGATCGACGGGCTGATCATCGAAAGCGGATTCGCCAATACCCTGCCGCTGCTGCGCCTGCTCGGTGTCGATACTTCAGCCCTGGGCCTGACTGCCTGACTGAAGCGCAGGGATTCCGAAACCGCGAAAAAATCGCCGCTTACAGCGGCGATACCCTGATCCTGCATGCCGAGTTCGACTCTGTCATCCCCTACCCCGAGGCGCAGGCGCTCTATGCCGCCAGTCCGGCAGAGAACAAACGCCTCCTGAAAATACGGGGCGCCAATCACAATGATATTCTGGCACGCGGAATGACTGAATACATGGCCGCCGTTCAACGGCTGGCAGAGCAGAGCCGCCCTGCAATCGAGGATTGAGACGCTGCGGCGGGATTATCGTTTTTTAGACTCGAGAATGCGGGCCGAGGCGTAGGACTGCGCCAAAGCCTTGTAATCCTCGGCGGCCATCATGATAAGTTCCAGGGTGCTTTCGGCCAGCTCTCTCTTGACCTGGGCGGGCATTCCGGCCACCAACTGGCGTGGCCCGAACTGCCGGCCTTCCATGACAACCGCCCCGGCAGCCACGACGCTGCCAGTGCGGATCACCGCCCCGTTCATCACCACCGCCTGCATTCCGATCAACACTCCGTCCTCGATCGTGCAGCCGTGGACCACGGCGCCGTGACCGACCGTTACGGCGGCGCCGATGGACAGGGGAACACCTGGATCGCCATGCAGGGTGCAATTGTCCTGGATGTTGGTGTCCGCACCGATAATGACCGGCGCCACATCCCCGCGGATCACGGTATTGAACCAAATGCTGCTGCTGTCACCCACTCGGACATCGCCGATCACCACGGCGGTGGGGGCAATAAAAACGTTGGAGCCGATCTCCGGTTTCTTGCCTGCATACTCCAGAATCATGACTCGCCTTTCTTATAGGATTCCAATGATCTCAAGGTGGACCATTACATCACCGCTAATCAGATTTCAATCTGCGGTTGAACTTTGCGTGCCGGTGATCCGGGTTGTCCGGGGTTTTCAATTTCGACGGCCATGGCTTTGAGTTCAGCGCCGGCGATGGTTTCGCGCTCCAGCAGGAGACGGGTGGCTTTTTCGAGCAGCGGGCGATGCTGCTCCAGAATATCGCAGGATATGGCATACTGGCGGCTGATAATCGCGCGCACTTCTTCGTCAATCAAGGTCGCTGTAGCCGGGCTGTATTCGGGCGGGCTTTCAAAGGGCGTGTTCAGAAATGGCGAGCGCTGCCCGTGGGCATGATAGACCTGCCCGATGGTGTCGCTCATGCCGTACTGCTTGACCATACTGCGGGCGATGTCGGTGGCCTTGGCAAGATCGTTGTGCGCGCCCGTGGAGATGTCTCCGAAGACCAGACTTTCGGCCGCCCGACCGCCCAGAAGAACGGAGATCTTGTTGAGCAGCTCGGTTTTGCGCATCAGGAAACGGTCTTCGGTGGGCACCTGCAGCGTATACCCCAACGCCGCTATGCCACGCGGGATAATGGTGATCTTCTGCACGGGATCACTGCCCGGCAGGGCCATGGCGACGATGGCGTGACCAACCTCGTGATAAGCGACAATCTTCTTCTCTTCAGGATTGATCAGGCGATTTTTCTTCTCCAATCCGGCTACCACACGCTCCACGGCCTCCTCGAATTCGGCCATGCCCACTTTGCTTTTTTCACGCCGAACGGCCAGGAGGGCGGCCTCATTGACCAGATTGGCCAGATCGGCGCCCACCATGCCCGGGGTCATAGCTGCGATTTTTTCCACGTCCAGATCGTCCGCGGCCGTAATGTTTTTCAGGTGCACACGCAGGATGGCGTCGCGGCCGTTCTTGTCCGGACGGTCCACCAGCACCTGGCGGTCGAAACGGCCCGGCCGCAGCAGGGCCGGATCGAGTATTTCAGGCCGGTTGGTGGCGGCCATCAGGATCACACCCACCTGAGGATCGAAGCCGTCCATCTCCACGAGGAGTTGATTCAAGGTTTGCTCGCGTTCGTCGTGACCGCTCATACCGCCGATTCCGCGCGCTTTGCCGAGGGCGTCCAGTTCGTCGATGAA
>DDYQ01000091.1 GCA_002348005.1 Desulfobacteraceae bacterium UBA2230
ACCTGGGTGAGGAGCTGGAAGGTGCGCTCGGCGGCGCGCGGATCGCCATGGCCGAGGCCGACGTCGGCGTCCACCACGCCCACGAGGGCAAGGCCGGGAAAGTTGTGGCCCTTGGCGACGAGCTGCGTGCCCACCACCACGTCCACCTCGCCCTTCGCAACCGCATCGAGCTCGGCCCGCATGCGCTCGACGCCGCCCAGAAGGTCCGAGGAGAGCACCATGGTCCGCGCCTGCGGGAACAGCGCGCTCACCTCCTCCTGCAGGCGCTCGACGCCGGGGCCGACGGGAATGAGCGAGTCCTTCTCGCCGCAGGCCGGGCAGGCCTCGGGAACCGGCGCCTGGTAGCCGCAATGGTGGCAGGTGAGGCGGCGGCGGAAGCGGTGCTCCACCAGCCAGGCGGTGCAGGACGGGCAGCGCATGCGGTGCCCGCAGGAGCGGCACAGCGTCAGCGGGGCATAGCCGCGCCGGTTGAGGAACAGCAGCGCCTGGCCGCCCGCCTCCAGCGTGTCGTTGACCTCCGCCTCTAGCCGCGGGGCGATCCAGCGGCCGCGCGGCGGGCCTTCCTTCCTGAGGTCGATGGGGGTGAGCGCCGGCACCTTGGCGCCGCCGAAGCGCAGCGGTAGCGCGAGCCGGTTGTAGCGGCCGCGCCGCGCATTCACCTCGGTCTCGATGGAGGGCGTCGCCGAGGCGAGCAGGATCGGGCATGAACAGAGCCGCGCGCGCACCACCGCCATGTCGCGGGCGTGATAGCGTAAGGCGCCCTCCTGCTTGTAGGAATCGTCGTGTTCTTCGTCCACGATCACCAGGCCCAGCCGCTCGAGCGGCGCGAACACCGCCGAACGGGCGCCGATCACGATGCTGACCTGATGCTGCGCGATGCGCCGCCACTGGTCGAAACGTTCGCCCCGCGAAAGTCCGCTGTGCAGAAGGGCCACGCGCTCGCCGAAACGCGCCCGGAAGGATCGCGCCATCTGGCTGATCAGGGCGATCTCGGGCACCAGCACCAGAACGGGCAAGCCGCGCGAAAGGGCCGTCGCGGCCAGGTGCAGATAGACCTCGGTCTTGCCCGAACCGGTCACCCCGGCCAGCACGAAGGGGGCGAAGCCCCGGCCCAGGGCCGGGCTGATGGCGGCGACCGCGGCGGCCTGTTCACCGGTCAATGCAGGGGCGCGGTCCGGCAGGATCGGTTCGCCCAGCGGATCACGCAGCACCGGGCGCCGCTCCACCTGCACCTGGCCGTCGGACGCCATGGCGCGCACCAGGCCGGCGGCCGTGGCGACATGTTGTTTCAGTTCCGACAACGGCAGCGGGCCATAGGTGCCCAGCAGGTCCAGGATCCGCCCGCGCTGGGGCGAGCGCCGGCCGGCCTCGGGGGCATCGGGCACACGGTGCACGAAACGTTCGTACAGGGGCCGCGCACTGTCCGGAGGCATCTGCGAGTGGCGCGCCACCCAGCCTTTTTTAACCCAGCGCACCAGGTCGCTGCGCCGCAGTTTTCGGTTGCAAGTGCGGCGCAGCGACTGGAAGCGGCTGGGGCCATCCGCCAGGGCCGTCAGGACCGCCCGGGCCGGGTCCTCCCCGGCCAGTTGCGCCACCACCGAACGGCCGGCTTCGGTCAGCCGGAAAGTGGTGTGCTCGGCCAGCGCCAGTCCACCGGGCAGGGCGGTTTCGATCACCGCGCCGATCGGATGGAGGTAATATTCGGCCATCCAGGAAAAGAAGGGGATCAGCACCGGCGGGAAAAGCGGCGTCTCGTCAATGACATCGACCAGCGCCTTGATCTGATCGGCGGGCGGCGGTGTTTCCGCCGGCCCCAGCACGAAGCCGATCACCTGCCGCTTCCCAAACGGCACCAGCACCCGCTTGCCGACCGACGCCGCCGGGCTCAGTTCGGGGGGTACCCGATAGGTGAACGTCTGCGCAAGCGGCAGCATAACGGCCACGTCGATCAGCGGGTTCGGAGGGTCAGCGGCCACGACGCCCTCCTGCCGGCAGTGGACCGTGCGTTTGGCTTGAGGCGGATTTTGCTGAACTATCAAAACCTTGCCATATTCCAGGGGATGTACTATAGTGCGGTTCGGTCGTGCGCAATTACGCCCTCTCAAGTTTCCCGTTGCGGCGGCCGATAGGGAGAAAAACACTCCACAAGAGCAGGCAGTCGTCACCGAAAGGGGGAAACCGATGCGGTTAAAGTACCGACAGTACACGATATGGGTCGTCATCCTGGCGCTGGTGAGCGTTCCCTGCGGAGCTTTGGCCAGCGAGGGCGGTATTCCCTACCGAGACCCCCAGATCCAGGCGGGCGCAATGGCCACCGACGCCGTGCTGGTCCGGCCGCTGGGCATCGTTGCGACCGTCCTGGGGTTCGGGCTCTTCGTCGTTTCGGTCCCATTTTCCGCTCTGGGCGGAAACACCGGGGAAGCCTGGCAGACCCTGGTGGTCCGGCCGGCCCAGTTCACCTTCACCCGGCCCCTGGGTGATTTTGAATGAACCTGCGGGCGCGCGCCCGCAACCCCTGCAGCCTGACGCCGGGGATGCGTCTCTCTTTCCGCTCCCGCATCCCCCACCCATAGCCACCCGCGCGACCGGCTGCGCCCGGAACTTCGAAGATCCCGAACGGATCACGCTTCGCGTGCTTCGACCGGCACGTAGTGCGAAAGCACCGGGCCGGTGTAAACCTGCCGGGGCCGCACGATGCGCCACTGCGGGTCGTCCATGCTCTCCTTCCACTGCGCGATCCAGCCGGGCAGCCGCCCGATCGCGAACAGCACCGTGAACATGTTGGTGGGGATACCGATGGCGCGCAGGACGATGCCGCTGTAAAAATCGACATTGGGATAAAAATTGTTGTCCTTGAAATAGGGATCCTGCAGGGCCGCCGCTTCCAGTTCCTTGGCGATCTCCAGCAGCGGGTCGTGCAGGTTGAGCGCGCTCAGCAGCTGGTCGCACGTCTCTTTCATGATCTTGGCCCGCGGATCGTACGTTTTGTACACCCGATGACCGAATCCCATCAGGCGGAAGGGATCCTTGCGGTCCTTGGCGCGGTCGATGTACTTTCGGAAATTGCCGCCGTCCTTCTGGATCCGGGTCAGCATCTCCACCACCGCCTGATTGGCGCCGCCGTGCAGCGGTCCCCAAAGGGCCGCGATACCCGCCGAAATGGCGGCGTAGAGATTGACGCGGCCGCTGCCCACCACGCGCACCGCCGATGTGGAGCAGTTCTGTTCGTGATCGGCGTGCAGAATCCAGAAAACCTCCAGGGCGCGTACGACTTCGCGTTGGAATTCGTAGGGCCTGACCGGCGTGCTGAACATCATGTTCAGGAAGTTTTCGCAGTACGCCAGGTCCGGCCGGGGATAGACCACGGTGTGGCCGCGCGAAATTTTGTAAGACATGGCCGCCATGGTGCGGACCTTGGCCAGCAGGCGGGTCACGGTCATGTTGATCTCCTCCTCGCCGGTCTCCAGTTCGGGGTAGAAACTGCGCAGGGCGTTGACCATGGCCGACAGAATACCCATCGGGTGGCCGGCCCGCGGGAAATTCTGGTAGAAGGTTTTCATGTCCTCGTGGACCAGCGAATGGTCGTTGAGCATGATCGAGAACGTGCGCAGCTCCCGGCCCGTCGGCAGCCGTCCGTTGATCAGCAGATAGGCGGTCTCCTTGAAGGTCGAGTACTTGGCCAGTTCCTCCACCGGAATGCCGCGGTAGCGCAAAATGCCTTTTTCGCCATTCATATAGGTAATGCCGCTCTGGCAGGCGCCGGTATTGGCGAACCCCGGATCGAGGGTAATCAAACCGGTCTGGGACCGCAGCTGTTTGATATCGATCGCCTTATCGCCTTCGGAACCCTCGATCAGCGGCAGCTTGTAGCTTTTTCCCTGGTACGTCAACGTTGCGAAATCATCCATGGCATATCCTCCGATCGAGTGGCTGTCCGCGGTAGCTGGCGGAGCGTGGTTCTGCCGGGCAGGATAGTTTCTATATAGAAAGCGTTTGCAGGGGTCAAGAAATTGGACGGCAATCCTTCGGCGGGAGGCTGCCGGCGCAGGAGATCAGCACCATCGTACGCGAAAATGCGGGTTGAAGCGCCTTTGAAAAACGCCGCCGATGGATTACGTTATTGGCTTGATGAACCCTTAATGCGGGGAGGAAGTATGGGATTCAAGGAAAACCTGCTCCAGAAAATGAAAATCGACATGCTGACCGGTCAGGTGCAGCAGACCATTGGCGTGACGCCCGAGGGTCCTCAGCGGCTCGACCGCGACGCGATGCGTGAATTGCTCGTAATGGCGGGGTACACCCATCAGAGCGAGCGCAACCTTGATTTTTATTTCATGGATGGCAGCAAACAGATTCTGGTGTTGGACAATGAACTTAAAATTTACCGCGCGGACGTCGCGGACGTGGCCATGCGCAAGAACCCGACGGTCAAGGAGATGGTCAGCATCCGCAATGCCATCAAGATCCTGAGCGACAAGGACGTGGTGGTCAGCCGCAAGGACGAAACCCTGCAGCGCATCCGGAATGAACTGCTGGCCCGCCTGGATCTGACCTACACCCCCGGCGATATCGAGGCGCTGGCCCTGGAGGGCCGCACCGCCCTGCGCAACGACTCCACCGAAGGATTGATCGAAATCCTCACCCTCTTTACGGAACTGCTCGATTATCGTAAGGCACCCAAGGTTTTTGCCGCAGCCCATCACCACGTCTGGGGCAAGGTCAAGGAACCGCACCCCGGAGACATCGTAATGGAACCGATCCTGCTGTTCGGCCTGCTGCACAATCGACTGGGCCTGGTACGCGGGCCGGTGAGCAGCCTGAACCGCGACGCCATGGAGCATTACCTCAACATACTCAAAGGCAACGCTCGAGCCGATCTGGAAGGCGAAACCGTACTCACATTCCTCGAGCAGGAGGTCCTGACCCGGAATCCCAAGGTGATTTGACGCTCCCGCCTCACGGGATGGTCGCAGCAGTCCCCTGTTGAAGCGTTGAGGCGCCCTGCCGCCAACCCCGGCGGCCGCCCTGCGCCTCCCGCGCCCGCCCTGTGGCCGCCGGACCTCGCGTCTCGGGGAATCCGGCCTTCACCACACACCGTCCCGCTGTTCAAAGCCAGGCGCTTTCGATACACGGCCCGCGCCGCGGAGGCCCATGCGCGGTCGAACCTTTTTGGTCCTCCCCGGAAATAGAGTCGAATCCATATTGTATTGCGCCGACAACCTATGATAATAATTCGTCCCTTGGTCCTTCGGGAACTGAAAACGTGCCGGATCAAAGGCTCATAATGGGAAACGCTCTACCGATGAATGCCCACTGCTCGATCTTCCACGATGACAGCGGTCCGCCCGGTGCCCCGGGAGCACCCGCCAGGCCGCCTGACCGGGCTCCGCAAACCGCTGGAAAGATCATTGCAATCCCTGGCACGACGGTTCTCCCACTCCCCCGCTTTTTCCGCTCCTTCGCAACGGCATCACCTTCACCCCTCCGGAACGTCAGCCGCAAAACCCCTAACCGCCTGAACCGCCGAAATGCTTGTGCGGATTCGGCCGGCCCGCAGGCGACCCAAAGGCCCTGGAGGTGAACGTGGACAATATCCGCATCCTGTTCGTGGACGATGAAACCGAATATCTGGAAACCGTCATCAAACGGATGAAAAAGCGCGGCCTGGATGTCGTCGGCGCGGCAAGCGGTGCCGATGCCCTGGCGGCGATGCAATCGCAGAAGTTCGATGTTCTCATCCTGGATGTCCGCATGCCCCGCATGGACGGGATCGAAGTCCTGCGTACGGTCAAGCAGCGCTTCCCCCTGGTGGAGGTGATCATGCTGACCGGACATGCGAGCATGGAAGTCGCCATCGAAGGCATGGAACTGGGCGCCTTTGATTACCTGATGAAGCCTGTGGATGTGGACGAACTGATCTACAAGGCGCAAGACGCTCACCAGCGGCGTAAACTGCAAGTGCAGAAGATCCATAAAATCAAAAACAGGCAAGGAGGTGATTCGGAAGATTCAGATCAGACGCGTTAAGTGACAGGGGCAAACCCATTTCCCGAAACGACCTTTTGAAGGAGCACGATTGCAATGAATTTTTTCAGACAGTGGGGTAAATTCATGATGCAAGGTGCCCAGTGTTTTGCCCAATGGGAGATCAGCAACGCCCGTACGATTACGGGCAGCCGCAAGCGCTTGATCGCACTGGGACTCTTACTGTTACCAATCATCATCGGCGGCGTGGTGTTCGCCGACGAAGTCGGCTCGACGCTGCCCAAGATGCTGGGCGGCAAGACCGCCTACACGCCGGCCTTCTACACCAACACGATTTTCATCGCCTCGATTCTGATCGGCGTCTGCGCCGGTCTGATCACAGGGTGCATCGGCGCGGGCGGCGGATTCATCATCGCCCCGGCCCTGATGAGCGCCGGCATCAAAGGTATTCTGGCGGTCGGCACGGACCTGTTCCACATCTTTGCCAAGGCGATCATGGGCANNCCGCAAGCTGGGCAACGTCTCCGTGCCCCTTGCGGTCGTTTTTTTAATCGGCGCCATTTTCGGGGCCACCGGCGGCGGGGTGATCAACCGCTTCCTGTACGAAAAAAACCCCGTGCTCAGCGACGCCTTCATCACGACCATTTACGCGCTGATGCTGGGCTTTCTGGGAATCTACGCGATGCTGGATTACATCAAATCGCGTAAAGCCATGTCCGGCGTCAGCGACGCCCACGGCGGCTCCGCGCACGGCGGCAAAATTGAAGGCGCCGACCTGGGCGGCCTGCCGCGCAAACTGCAGGGCATCAACATTCCGCCGA
>DDYQ01000159.1:0-1956 GCA_002348005.1 Desulfobacteraceae bacterium UBA2230
AGGTGACCTGGTCCTCGATGATGTCGGGGCTCCGGTCCCACCGGGAGTAAATGATCACCTGTGTTTCGCTCAGGTCGGGGATTGCGTCGAGGGCCATGTGTCGCATGGACCACCACCCGCCCAGACAGGCAACGGCCACGAGCATAAATATGATGAGCTTGTTCTTGACGGAAAAGTCTATGATGCGGTCAATCATCGCTCGGCGTCGGGTCGCTGCCGGTCGGAAGCCGGCGGAAGTTGAGTTTCAGGGGTCATCATAGAGTCGTGGGAGTCAGGCGCCGGGGCCGCTTCAGGGCCGGCGTGTTCGACTTTCGACTTTTCCGATGGCTGCAAGGTTTTGCCTCTGTTTTTATGCTTGAGCCCGAGATATTCGGCGCCGGGGAATCCCCCCCATCCCGGCGGCCACTCCCTGGCCGGGGCCGCTCCGTCCCAATCAACAACTCCCGGAGAACTTCTCGGAGTGCCGATGGTCCGCTTCATCTCCTGCCCCGGATAGGTTCCGCTCTTCTTCTTGACGTGGCTGCCCTTGGCAGGTTGGAGCATATCCACCCAACTGCGCTCCATTCCCGGCATGACGGCTCGGGCTTCTTTATTACTTTCCGCCTGTTCCTTTCGGGCGTACTTTTGCGGCTGTTTCTCGAATTCGCTTTTACACTGGTCCATGGAGAAGTAATAGGTCTCGTTTTCGTAGGTCGCGGTCAATCCTAGAAACTCGGCCTTTTCCTCGTCGACATACATCCCGCAGACAGGGTCCCGGCTCAGCTTGCCCTGCATGCCCGCAGCAGCGGTCTTCATGCGGCTTTCGGAGTCGATGAGGAAATTGCCGGAAACGATCACCTTTTCCCCGGGCATCAGGCCGCCGGTAATCTCGACCTGCCGGCCGAGCCGCCAGCCTGTCTCCACTTCGCGGGGCTCGAAAAATCCGCTTCCGGTCTCCACATAGACAATCGCCCGCGTTCCGGAGTCGATGACGGCATCGGCCGGCACGTGCAGGGAGGGCGCCAGGGTAATGGGAATCTTTACGTCCACGAACATGTCGGGCCTCAGATCGTAGCGGGGGTTGTCGACCACCAGCTGAACCTTGAGGGTCTTGGCCACGGGGTCAAAGAGGGGGAGAACCTCGCCCACCCTTGCGCTGAAGGTCCTTCCCATCTGGGCGTGCCATATCTCCACGTCCATGCCGGGGCCGAGATGCCTGGCCTCGTCCTCGTAGACGTCGGCGTAGACCCAGACCCGGCCGATGTCCGCGATGGTGTAGAACGTCTCGGCCGCCTTGAACCACTGGTTGAGGGTGAGCTTTCTGCTCAGGACGACGCCCCGGCTCGGCGCGCGCACCTGAAGGTACGGCCTCGCCTGGCGCGTGTTAGCGAGCGCCTCGACCTGGGCGTCGGTAATCCCTAAGTTCTGGAGGGACTGTACGGCCATGCGGATCTGATTGTTGGCAAGGTCGGCCTGCTGGTGGCGAAGCTGGCCGCCCAGCTGCTGCTGGATGCGATCTATGTTATCCAGGGCGATCAGATAGGTCACCTGGGCGTTGTAGTAGGCGGGGGCGAGCGCCTCGGCCAGGATCTGGTCTTTCTTGACGATGCTGCCCGTGGTGACGTCGGACAGCTCCCGGATCCAGCAGTCGGTCGAGGCATTCACAAGATAGACCTTTGTTTCGTCCGGAACAACCCTTCCGTAGAGCCGAAGGCTATAAGTCAATGGTTTCACCTCAACAGGGCTGACCTTTACCCCGATGAGCTGCTGCCGGGCCGGGCTGACATTCACCGCGCCGGCATACAGCTGCGCTTCAAGCCCTTCCGTCCCCTCCCGCCCCTCGCCCACCTCGGCATATACAGGCTCAAGCGGCATGCCGCAGGGCGCAATCCCCGGCTTGTCCGATATGAAGCCCGGGGTCATGGGGTCTATATAGTACAGCACCTCCCGCTCGGCTGGTGAGCCCGCAGGGGCGGC
>DDYQ01000159.1:1976-4908 GCA_002348005.1 Desulfobacteraceae bacterium UBA2230
GGACAACTGCTGCGACTATAAATTTTTTCATATCCTCGCATTACCCTCAGATAGCCATGTCAGATAGAATATTATTACAACTGTGAGTGCCGGGCAATCAAGCATTTAAGGGTCCCTTAAGGGTAGTCCCTGCCGTTGATCGTCTCGATCTCCACACTGTCCCCTGAAACGACTCGGACCTCTAAGGAAATGGTCTTTTCGCTCTTTACAAACGCATTAAGTTTGTCCGGCGCCGGGTTGAGGATCGTGAAGACCTCGGCCGGCACCTTGCCGCGTATGATGCAGCCATGCCGCGCTTCGGCGATTTCCCCCGTGATGTTCATTTTTCTTAGATGGGTCTGCGCCCCTGACTCACGGGCCGCAAGAAAACCAAGGACCAAAAAAATTGCCGCAATCAGCGGCAAAAACGCCTGTCTCCTTCCTATCATATTTCTCCGGTTTGTCGCGGTCCTTTTTCCCGCCGGCCGCCTGAACATGCCTTCTTGTGAACGGGCGGCGCCCTGTTTTCTCCCGCAGTTTGACGAAAGGCCGAATCCGTGAAGGTTCTCGCCCGGCACGGGTGCAAGCGATCCGCTCATAAGGGTCTGCGGGAAAAGGAGGGGCCCGAAGGCCCCTCTTGATTTCAACGCAACGCAAAGAGCAGTCCGCGTTTTACCAGATCGGCTGTCGTGCGCTCATCACCGTATAGGTGCGCATCATTTCGTTGTCTTCATGGTCGAGGATGTGGCAGTGCCAGACATAGCCGACACCGTTAACGAGAACAGTCGGGTCGAAGGGATAGTCATTTGTCCCTAATGTGGCGGCTCCTACCAGGATATCCTGCGGCGCCCACCGGACAACTATCCGGGTTACCTCGCCCGGGTAAGTAATGACCGTGTCCTTCCAGCCCAGTTCGTACGGGAGCGGCAGTGTCCGCTTGTTCAGCTGCAGAAAGGCGTTGATCGGAGGGTTGCCTCCGATGGCGCCGTCGGCGTTTCTCACGTTGTACTGGCTCGGAGGGCCTTCGCCCGGGAGCACGCCGCCTGCCAGCATCAGTGCGTCATACTGATTGATCCATTGTGAAGCCATGAAGGGCGTCCGATCCAGGAGCTGGAAGCTCGTGAGGTGAGTATGCATCGGGTGCGCGTCGGCGGTGATGTTGATGATCTCCCAGATCTCGGTATCCCCCACCGCCGGAAGCTCTGTTTCCCGGCAGAGCGGGGTAGTGCAGCCGACGACGGGATCCGGCGGCGCGTTCAGGTTGTATTTCGAGTTGTTCACCACCAGCTCCAGCGGGCCGCCGGGGCCGATCACTTCGTTCAGAGTCAGCTGGCGAACGATGTTTCCGGCCGCCGCTGCCGGCGGGACCGCCGGAGGAACGAAGGCGTTGATGATCGGCTGGAGGGGAACCGGCCTGATGGGAGTACCGTTGGCAATTACCGTGTTTGGCAGCCCTGATGCATTGGCCACCACCCTGAACTGCATGACCGTATCCGTGCCGCCTGCTGTGGGCTTGGCTCCCCCGGGAAAGGGAGTCCGCGCCGCGTTCATCATGGTGACCACGGAACCCGGGAGAAGCGCCGAAAAATCCACAATGACCTCGTAGCGCTCGCCCGGGGCGATGATCACGTTGGGCGTTGAAACCGCATTCACGAGATAACCGTCGTCCGTTGCAATGGCGATGAACGGCATTGTTGCATTGGTCACTTTGCTCGGTTTGTTGGGGTTATTATTTTTGGTTAAATTCAGTGTTAGGTCATAGAACCGGGCGTTGGACCCGTTCAGGAGACGAAAGCGGTACTGCCGGGGCTCCACGTTCAGATAGGGCCAGGTCTTGCCGTTCACCACGATGGTGTCGCCGATGAACTCGGGGATCCAGAAGGGATGCACCGTCGGGTTGGGCTGGGGGTTCGACGCCAGGTTGTAGAAGATCTGACCGGTGGTATCGAAGCTCCGGTCCTGGATGATAATCGGGATGTCATGCTGAGGAAACGCCGGCATGGTGGCCAGGGGCGGATTGGCCGGGTCCTGGATGGCGTAAACGCCTGCCATGCCCGCGTAAACGTTCAGCCGAGTGATGCCGAATCCATGGGGATGGAACCAGATCGTCGCTTCCTCCTGCCCGTTGGGGTAATCTAAAGTGTTAGTGGTAAAACCCAGACCTACGGTAGCATTGGCCTGTGTAAACCAGGAATCGGGGCCGCCGTCAGAAGCCGGAGGCACTTCGCCGCCATGAATATGCACGGAATCGGGCAATTGTCCCGTGTAGGGCAAAAGGCCGCAAGTCGTGTTGGTGTATTCATAGAGGCCGGTTAGTGGATTTAGAACTGGAAGGCAGTCAACCCCTTCAGGGTTCGCCCAGTCAAGGGTAATGTCGATGGGCAGGATCGCCTGTACTTGGCCCGCGGGATACACAGGCAGTTCATTTGTATAGGTCGGTGACGCCGGGACCCCTCTTTCCGCTATGACGACGGGGCCGAGGTAGCTCGGGCGAACGCCGCCTGCGGCGATGTCGCCATCGGTCAGGTACCCCCATACCCAAGACGGCGTGTTGGCTGGGATTGGGGTGGCTGCCAGCGGAACGCCCGTGCTGGGCAGAATCTGCGCCTGAAACTCCCGCATATGGAGGTTATAGGCCGGCGTGCCTGCAGCGGTAGCGTCCACAACCGTAATAGATCCGGCCTCCGGCAGTGGATCGACGAACTTGGGTATGAGCGCCCCGGGAAGAAGTACCTGCTGGGCGCCGGCCATGCCTGCAAAGAGCAGAAACGCCCCTAACATCAAGAACGTCATTCTTGTTTTCATTTCCTTTACCCTCCTTACTTTAATGAACCAGAAATGATCACCACTTCACCCCTTGACACCATCATCACCCATGCCCGGTCCTGCCGTTAAGGATACTCCCTGCCGTCGATCTTTTCGATATTCACGTTATCCCCCGAAACGATTCGGG